>CAXBAZ010000277.1:0-5828 GCA_963973395.1 uncultured Acidimicrobiaceae bacterium | reverse complement strand
AACTCCGTGTTCGGCGATGCGGGAGCTCGCACCGCGGAGCGTTCACAGGGTGGCGCACCGACCTGGTCGCCGCAGGACGGTCTTCCCGACCTCTACATCGCGATGGGCCAGACAGCCGAGAACGTCGTGCAGTACGAGAACGTCAGCCGCGAGGAGATGGACGAGTTCGCCGCCCGCAGCCAACAGCTCGCCGTCGCCAACCAGGAGAACGGCTTCTGGGAGGAGGAGATCACGCCGCTCACCCTGCCCGACGGCACGGTGGTCTCGAAGGACGACGGCCCGCGCGCCGGCACCACGGCCGAGGCGCTCGCCGGACTGAAGCCCGTCTTCCGTCCCGACGGGTCGGTGACGGCCGGCAACGCCTGTCCGCTCAACGACGGCGCGGCCGCGGTGATGGTGATGAGCGACACGAAGGCCAAGGAGCTCGGCATCACACCGCTCGCCCGCGTCGTGGCGTCCGGGGTGACCGGGCTGAACCCGGAGATCATGGGTCTCGGTCCGATCGAGGCGGTCCGTCAGGCACTCGCCCGTGCCGGCATGACGATGGCCGACATCGACCTCGTCGAGATCAACGAGGCGTTCGCGGCCCAGGTCATCCCGTCGGCGAAGCACCTCGACATCCCGTGGGAGAAGCTCAACGTCAACGGCGGTTCGATCGCCCTCGGTCACCCGTTCGGCATGACCGGGGCGCGCATCATGACGACGTTGATCCACGGCCTGCAGGCTGCCGACAAGCAGTACGGCATCGAGACGATGTGCGTCGGTGGTGGGCAAGGCATGGCCATGATCATCGAACGTCTCTCGTGAGCCAGATCGCCCGCTGACTGCGTTGCGCCTCGCCGCTCGTTGCCATCAGGCAACTCGGGCTCATCGCGCCTTGTCAGCGAACGATCTGATCTCACGAGAGAACAACGACGAGGAGTGCATTCGCGACACGGCTTCGAGCACGTTGTCGAGGACGCGGCATCGTGAGCCGTTCGCTGGGGTGGTGGTCGAGCGGGAGGAATTCAGGGAAACCAGGCGGGATCGGATCGTTCTGTGGCAAGGCGCGGTGAGCCCTCTCCATCTTTGGATGGAGAGCGGCGAGACGCAACGCAGCCAGAGGACGATCCGGCCCGCCTGGTCAGGTTTCGCCGGGGTGGGGGTGGTCGGCCCGCACGCAGATGGTGTCGTCGGTGCGGGGGAGTGCCCGCAGGATGTACTGGGCGCCACCGGCCCGGAGCTCGGCGAGTGCACATCCTTCGTCGGACGATCCCCACCCCTTGTGACCGAGGTACTCGAGGCAGCGGACCTCGAGACCGGCCTGGTCGGCTTCGGCGGTCCACAGGTTCACGATGCCCTGACGCAGCGACGCGTCGTCGAGCAGGTCGGCGCCGTGCAGGTGCAGCTCGATGTTCGTGATCGTCACCGGTTCGAGCTGGTCGAGGTCGACGACCGTGTCGCCCTTGAGCTCGCCGTCGAGCATCACGGCGACACTGTCGCGGTCGCCGTTGCTCCCTCGCACGAAGCCGTACCGCACGATCGGGAAGCCGTCGTCGTCGAGCGACGCCCACCGCACTCGATCGCCCGGCTGGAACATCAGGCGGCGCTCCGTGCCTCGGCCAGAGCGGCGTCGGAGAACGCCGGCCAGAGCTGCAATGCTTCCCGGCTCCACTCGTCGAACCGGCGGTCGGTCAGCGCGACCACGCCGACATCGGCGCGTGGGTCGACCCACATCATCGTGCCTGCCCCACCGAAGTGACCGAACGTGGCCGCCGAGTTGGCGCGGCCCATCCAGTGCGGCGACTTGTCGCCGTGCAGCTCGACCCCGAGTCCCCAGGGGCAACGATCGAATCGGCCCACGCCCGGAACGATACCTCCGAGTGAGGGATACTGCGGTCGAATCATCTCGTCGACTGTCGATCGGGCGAGCAACCGGGGGCGACGCAGCTCGGACACGAACGTGATCATGTCGGCGAGCGTGCCGGCGATGCCGTGAGCGGGTGAGCCGCGCAGCGCGGTCGCCGTCATACCGAGCGGCACGAGGACGGCCTCGCTCAGGTAGTCGGCGAAGGGCATCGACGCCGCGGCGGAGAGTTCGTCGGCCGCGCGTTCGAATCCCGTGTTGGAGTAGATGCGGCTGCGTTCGATCTCGGCGATCGGCTGCGCACCGTCGAACGCGAAACCGCCGGCGTGGCTGAGCAGGTGCCGCATCGTGGCGCCCTCGGGGGCGGTGACGTGTCGGAGCGGCTGATCGAGATCGATCACGCCCTCCTCGACGGCCACCATGATCGCCCACGCGGCGATCGGCTTGGTGAGCGACGCCAGCGCGTAGCTGCGGTCGAGGTCGCCGACATGGTCGACTCCTGCATCGGTGATGATCGCGGCTCCGACGTGATCGACCGGCCAGTCGGTCACGAGGTGCAGCGCCGACATCGGCCGGCTCAGGCCTGCAGGTTGCGGATCAGCTCGGCGGTGCGGAACGCGAGCTCGAGCGACTGGCGGCCGTTGAGGCGCGGGTCGCACACCGTCTCGTACCGATGGGCGAGGTCGGCATCGAGCAGCTGGTCGGCACCGCCGATGCACTCGGTCACCTCTTCGCCGGTGAGCTCGACGTGGATGCCGCCGGGCCAGGTGCCTTCCGCCCGGTGGGCGCGCACGAAGCCTTCGATCTCGGCGATGATCGCCTCGAAGTCGCGGGTCTTGTGACCGTTGTCGCTGGTGTACGTGTTGCCGTGCATCGGGTCGCACGCCCACACGACGGGGTGGCCGCTCTCCTTGACCGCGCGCAGCAGCGGGCGGATGCCCTCTTCGATGTTGGCAGCTCCCATCCGGCTGATCAGCGTGAGTCGACCGGGGATTCGGGCCGGGTTGGCGATCTCGCACAGTTGGATCAGTTCGTCGCCCGTCATCGTCGGGCCGACCTTGCAGCCGATCGGGTTGCCGACGCCACGGAGGAATTCGAGGTGGGCGCCGTCGAGCTCGCGGGTGCGTTCGCCGATCCAGAGCATGTGGGCCGAGCAGTCGTACCAGGTGCCCGTGGTCGAGTCGCGCCGGGTGAGTGCCTCTTCGTACGAGAGCAGCAGCGCCTCGTGGCTCGTGTAGACATCGACCTCGCGCAGGTTCGAGTTGGACTCGGTGTCCATCCCGGTCGCCCGCATGAAACGCAGGGCCCGGTCGATCTCGCTGGCGAGCTGCTCGTAGCGCCGACCCGCCGGGCTCGATGCGACGAACTCCTGGTTCCACGCGTGGACCCGGTCGAGCGCCGCGAAGCCGCCCTTGGTGAAGGCCCGCACGAGGTTGAGGGTGGACGCCGACTGGTGGTACGCCTGCACGAGCCGCTCGGGCGTCGGCACGCGGGCGGCCGCGGTCGGCCCCTCGGCGTTGACGATGTGGCCACGGAACGACGGGATCTCGTCGTCGCCGACCATTTCGAAGTCGGACGAGCGGGGTTTGGCGAACTGACCGGCCATCCGGCCGACCTTCACGACCGGCACACCCATCGAGTAGGTGAGCACGATCGCCATCTGCAGGATCACGCGCAGCTTCTCGCGGATGTTGTCGGCGGAGAAGTCTTCGAAGCTCTCGGCACAGTCACCCGCCTGGAGCAGGAACGCATTGCCCGCCGCCACCTTCGCCAGCCCCGACTGCAGCGACCTGGCCTCGCCGGCGAACACCAGCGGGGGATAGGCGGAGATCTGCTTCAGTGCCCGATCGAGGTCAGCGAGGTCGGGCCAGGCCGGCTGCTGCTTGATCGGACGGTCACGCCATGAATCGGGGGACCAGTCCTTCACCATGCCGACGAGCCTACCGTCCGGTCAGTTTTCCAGCTCGCCCGGTATTCGTGCCCCGCACGCGAACTCACCGGCCAGATTGCCCTGACCGGTGAGTTGAAGGTTTCATTCCCTCAGACGATTCTGGCGTCTGAGTTCGGGGCTGGCGAGGCGCGGGAGCCGAGTTGCCTCCTGGCAACGAGCGGCGAGCGCAACGCCGCCAGGCGGAAGCTCAGACAGCCAAAATCCGTTCGGCGTCGTCGCGGAGGCCGGCGACCGCACGACTCACGAGACGACGGGCGGCTTCGGCGGTGACGCCGAGGCTCTCGCCGACCTCACGGAAGCTCTTGCGCTCACCGTCGAGCAGGCCGAAGCGAGCCTCGACGGCGTAGCGGGCACGGGCGTCGAGCGTGCCGAGGAGCTCGTCGAGCAGGTCGGAGTCGACCAGCGTCATGACGTGATCTTCGGGGGTGCCGTCGCCGTTGGCCATCAGGTCGCCGAGGGTGGCGTCGCCGTCGTCGCCGACCGTCTTGTCGAGGCTGACCGGCGTGGTGAGCCGGTGCAGCTCGGCGTTGGTCTGGTCGAGGGTCTCGCCGTCGCCCGAAGCCTGACGCAGGGCGGCGCGGAGGCTCGCCGAACGGTCACCCGGAATGCGGATGAGGCTGTCGACGGCGTGCTCGAGGCCGAGGTTGCCCTCCTGGATCAGGTCGAGCAGGTCCATGCCCTGGGGCAGGGGATAGCGGCGGGCGATCGACACCACGAGACGGAGGTTCGCTCGGATGAACCGATCCTTGGCGTCGGCGGCGGCGGCCACCTTGGCCTTCAGGTCGGCGCTGCGCTTGCCGTTCTCCAGGAGTTCGGCGGCCTCGCGGCCGGCTTCGATGATGCGCGACAGCTCGCGCTCGTCTTCGGCGGTGAGAAGTGGCACTTTGCCGATATCGTTCAGATACAGACCGATGGAGTCATTCATGATGTTCGTTACAACCGTTCGTCGTGGTGGTTTCTTCCGGGCACAACTGTGTCGCATGACACGTGCTCGGATCTGGGGGGTTTGAGAGAACTACGGGCCGATACGCGCCGACCGATGCATGTAACAACGCATCGCCCGTCCGACGTGTTCCCGTTCCGGCGCGTTTTCAATCCTCGCGCGGCCGTGCGGGCTCTGACCGACCTTCCACTCTAACAACGCTGTCAAGCATCGTCGCATCGGGCTGGTCGATCGGCGGGCACGATCGCGGCCTACACTGGCCTCCGTGCAGCCCGACTCCGCGAAACCCCTGCGTATCGGGGTCTTCGGTGGCACCTTCGATCCGCCGCACGTCGGACATCTCGTCACGGCGATCAACGTCGGGCACGCGCTCGACCTCGATCGGGTGATCCTGATGGTCGCGAACGTGCCATGGCAGAAGGTCGGGACCCGCACGATCACGCCGGCCCCCGACCGGTTGGCGATGGTGGAGGCCGCCGTCGCCGACGTGCCCCGTCTGGTGGCAGGCGATCACGAGATCGAGGCGGGCGGCGATTCGTACACCGCCGACACACTCGCCGCACTCTCTGTCGAGTACCCCGGAGCCGAGCTGTTCGTGGTGCTGGGCGACGATGCCGCGGCCGGGATCAGGTCGTGGACCCGGGCCGACGAGGTCGTCCAGCGCGCCCGGCTCGTGGTCGTCGATCGGCCCGGCGATCCGGTGTCGCTCGACCCCGAGATCGACTGGATCCGGGTCGAGGTGCCGCGTCTCGAGGTATCGAGCACCGACCTCCGATCGAGGTGGGCCGACGGCCGTCCGCTCGACTACCTCGTCACCGACGACGTGCTCGACGTCATCCGTGCGCGTGCCCTCTACGGCGAGCAGGTGGACGTGTGACCGCAGTCGGACAACGCCGTACCCGGGCCACGGCCCTCGCCTTCGCTGCGGCTGCGTTCGGGCTCGTCGCCGCCGCGGTGCTCGGTGTCTCCGGGGTTCGTTCACTGAGTGATTCCACCGCCGGGCAGCAGGCCGAGGGCCAGCGCGACGTGCGGCCGTCGCAGCGGCTGCCGTTCACGTCGACCGCGCTCGTCGGCGTGATCGACGACGA
>CAXBAZ010000276.1:0-5833 GCA_963973395.1 uncultured Acidimicrobiaceae bacterium | reverse complement strand
CACCGAGGATCGGGCCTGCACAGCACACGGCGCATGCGGCCGCTCCGACCCCGAGGATCGCTGCGTTCTCCTTCTTCGTGCTCATGACGTGGCCCCGAACATCGACTCGACGATCAGTTGGGCATCATGCGGGGCTCGGACTTCGAGGGCGATCCCGCGGCTGTCAACGGTGATCGCAAACGAGAAGAACTGGCAGCAATCCTGCTCAGCCGCGACGAGCCGGATCAGTTCGGTCGTGGGGACCGATTCGGCGAAGACAGATCTGATGCCGCCGTCGATTGGTTCGCGTTGTTCTACGTGGGTGAGCAGTGCCTGCCAGTCGTCGATGCGGCCCTTCATCGACCCGGCCGACAGCGTGCATGCAATCGCGGGGTTGGCCTCGGCCGAGGGTTTGGTGGACAAGTTGACGGCCTGGCTGGTTGCCGCGTCGTTCGTGACGTCGGGGTCGGTGACGCAGCCACAGTCTGCGTCACATGGCCCGTCGGGTCGGTGGCGTTCGAGCGCGATCGCAGCGTGTTGCAGCTCGCTCGTGAACGTCATCAGATCACCGAGTTGCTGTTGGGCGGCGCTGATCTTGTCGGTGACGAGCTGGCGGAGCTGGTCTTGGATAGGACCGCACCGGCCGCCGTCCCATGCAGTCGTCAGTCCTGTGATTTCTTCCAGGGTGCAGCCGAGCTGCTTGGCGCGAGCGACGAACGCGAGACGATCGAGTGTGCGCTGGTCGTACACCCGGTATCCGGCGGTGGTGCGAGGCGACTCGGGGAGCAGCCCGATCTGTTCGTAGTAGCGCAACGTGTTCGCGCTGAACCCGCTCGCCTCAGCGACGTCCTTGATTTTCAATGCAGTAGTCATCGCACGTCACGATAAACCTTCGTGTCCACACGAAGGTCAAGGAGAAGTTGGGTGTTGCCGACATGACCTACGACACCCCGCACCCGTCAACCCCTCGCGCCGTGGCTGGGGCGTAGCGTCACAACGCATGATCTTCGTGCGAACGTTCGTGTTGTTCCTGGTGTCGGCCTTCGCTGAACTGCTCGGAGGATGGCTCGTCTGGCAGGGCATCCGCGAAAACCGCGGACTCATCTGGATCGGGTTGGGAATCGCAGCATCCGGGGTCTACCCGCTCGCCGCAACCTTGCAGTCCGAGCCCGAGTTCGGCAGAGTCCTCGCAGCGTACGGCGGAGTGTTCATCGCTGCCGCGTTCATATGGGGCGCCGTGTTCGATGGCTTCCGACCCGATCGATACGACGTGCTCGGCTCACTGGTGTGCCTCATCGGTGTCTCCGTGATCATGTTCGGACCCAGAGCGTGAGGACCTCGCCAGGCGACGCCAGTAGCCCCCGTTGGCGCATACTGCGGCCCCAACTGCCGTGCCCGAATACTCGCGGCGCCATGACCGTTTCAGACCCGTCCTTGATCCGGCAGAGGAGAGCCTCCACCAGCTGACGTCACGCCTGCAGCCCGGACGCGCGTTCTGATCGGGTTTGACCAATCCGAGGTGCCGTGCCGTACCAGGACGGGATCAGAACGTCGAAGCGGTCGGCGATATGCGTGGTGCGGCAGCTGGATGTGATAGCTGTGCCAGGCGTGGGATTCAACCTCCGGCTGGTGCCGGATTCGATGAGCGTCGAGCTCACGGGCTGGGATTCGGTGGCCAACCTCCGGCGTCGGGTCGAAGTCGATGTGAGGCAGATCCGGAGCGTCAGAGTCGAGTCGCGAGCCGATCTCGAAGCGCTGATCGACCACCGAGCGCTCGGGATCGGTACCCACATGGGTGAGAAGCGACCGAATCGACGACGGGTGGGCACCATGCAGGGACGTGGCCTGCCGGGCAAGCAATTCTGGGCTGTGCCGTCGGGCCGTGGGTCCCGCTTCCTTCTCGTTGTCGACTTGTCGGCGGATGCCGAGTTTCAGCGCGTCGTGATCGCTGTTGACGATCCAGAAGCTGTCGCCGCTGCGATCGAGGATCACCGGAGTTCGTGAACCCGGGAAGCTCCGCGCATTTCCGCGCTGATCGGCGCGCACATCGGTGCCGTACTGCTCGGCTAGAAGCCGTCCTTGCCATCGTGGTTCTGGAGCGGGTCGAGCGGTGGTCGGTTGCCCGAGCGGTGAGTACTCTCGATGTGTGACCGAGCTTTCATCCGGGCGCAACGACAAGCCAGGCGAACGCTGGAACGCTGACGAGAACCCGGCAGTCGAGGGCGACCAGTACGTGTTCGTCGCAGCAGTCAACTTCGTCGTCAGGCAGTTCCGAAAGCTGCGCGCAAGGTTGCGCCGCTGAGCAACCGACTCACCGATCAGTTCGAGTGATCTGGAGCGGGTAGCCACGCCGATACGTGTGCGACCATCGTGTGGCCGAACGGGGCCGACCTCGCACCAGACGTCCTTCACCAACAAGCGATGAGCCTGGCCTGATCTCAGCCCCGTCGGACCCCTCAGGGCAGGTGGATGATGACGGCGATCGTCTCTCGGATCTGCGCCAACGCCAGTGGTCCGACGTTGCCGAGTGTGTCGACGACCCGTGCCGGTGAAACGGCGCGGACGTGTTGGCACTGCGCAGCCGATGACTGCTCGAGACCGTTGGCCGGGTCCGGCTCGATGACGACCTCGGTGTGAAAGTCTCGAATCGTGCTCGTCAGCGGCACAACCTGGATCACCGCCGGTGAGGCGTCGAGGATGCGTTGCGCGGTGACGACGACGGCCGGATGGAGGTAGCCGGCTTCGCGCCCCTCGGGTTGGCCGAGATCGAGATCGACGATGTCACCCGAGCTCTGCATCGAGCCAGGCGGTCTCGTCGTCGCGGAGTTCGCTCTGGAGTTGGTGACCGATGTGGTCTTGGCGCAACGCCCGAACGGCGAGAGCGACGGTGTTGCCGACCGTCGTGTCGAACTCGGCCGCAAGACGCTTGAGTTCGTCGTGGGTTCCGACATCGATCCTGACGCTCGTACTCTGCATGCAGATCAGCATACACGCGAAAAAGTGGCGGCGATAATGGCCGACCTACCACTCCTGACGTGAACAAGCCCCGCTCTCAGGACACGGCGCCGCGCGGTCAGTCGTTGCGTTGTTCTTTCAGGAACTCTTCGAACTGGGCGCCGAGGTCGTCGGCTGACGGGATCGCTGCTTCGGCGCGTCGATCGACCTCGTGCTCCAGCATCTTGACGTACATCTGGAGTTGCACGTCACCGTTCGCGACCTCGTCGTGCAGGCTGCGCCACCTGCGGATCTCGTCGGTGAACTCGGTGCCGTGTTCGGGCGGGTCGACGCCGAGCACGTGAGCGAGGTGCGTCTGCAGCGCAGCGACGGCCTGCGGGTGCTCGGCGTTCATGAGGTAGTGGGGGATGCCGACCCGCAACGACACCGATGGGATGCCGGCTGCAGCCAGATCGGTCTGGATCACACCGACGACGCCGGTCACGCCCTGATAGGACGGCTGGCCGATGCCGAGCCGACGGGCGAGCTCGCCGTCGGTCGTGCTGCCCGTGACCTGCGGGGTACGGGTGTGGGGCACCGCCTCGGCCGCCGATCCAACTGTGACCACCGCCTCGCAACCCAGTTGTCGCGCGACATGGGTGATGCACTCCGAGTAGGTGCGCCAGCCGAGATGCGGTTCGACCCCGACGAGCACGACGAGATCGCGACCGCCGCTGCCGCGCACGACGTCGAACTCGTTCTCCGGCCAGCGGATGGTGCGGATCTCGCCCTCGTCGAGCTCGACCTGCGGTCGTTCCTGGGTGAAGTCGTAGAACGGGTCGGGATCGATCGCTCCGATCGTCAGCGCCGTGTCGGCCGGGGCGAACTGGTCGAGTGCAGTGGTGGCCGCACCGCTGATGTCGAACAGGCCGGTCAGCGCGATGAGCATCACCGGTGAGCGCAGCGGGCCGAGATCGTCGATCTCCAGCTCGAGGACGTCGGCGACGTTCATCGACACGAGTGTGTCAGGCCGACCCGCTCATGACATCGACCACGTGATCGATGCACGCCGTCAGCGCCTCGACATCGGAGGAGTCGATCGCCGGGAACATCCCGACCCGCAATTGGTTGCGCCCGAGCTTGCGGTAGCTGTCGGTGTCGAACACACCGTTCGCCCGCAAGGCGGCGCAGACCTCGGTGGCATCGATCGAGTCGTCGAGGTCGATCGTCGCGACCACGGACGAACGTTTTGCCGGATCGGTCACGAACGGCGTCGCCCAGTCCCGTGACTCGGCCCAGCCGTACATGATGCCGGCCGACTCGTCGCTGCGAAGGGCGCACCCCTCGAGGCCGCCCTGGGCGAGCATCCACCGCAGCTGCTCGTTCAGCATCAGCAACGTGGCGACGGCCGGCGTGTTGTAGGTCTGGTTGGAGCGGCTGTTCGTGAGCGCGATCCCGAGATCGAGCGACGCGGGACGCCAGCGGTCGGACGCGGCGAGTTGCTCGATCCGCTCCACGGCGACCGGGGAGACCGCGGCCAGCCACAGACCACCATCGGCGGCGAAACACTTCTGCGGTGCGAAGTAGTACACGTCGACCTCGGTCGGATCCCACCGCAGGCCCCCCGCCCCGGATGTCGCATCGACGGCCACCAGAGCATCGGTGTCGGCGCCCTGCGGTCGACGAAGGTCCATCGCCACGCCCGTCGACGTCTCGTTGTGGGTCAGGGCGTACAGGTCGACACCGGCGGTCGGAATCGGGTCGGGGTGGTCGCCGGGCTCGCTCGACACGATCATCGGCTCGCCGAGGGGCGGTGCGGCCGCGCACGCGTCGCCGAACTTCGACGAGAACTCACCGAACGCGAGGTGCTGGCTGCGTTCGCGGACGAGGCCGAACGTGGCCGCGTCCCAGAAGACGGTGGTGCCGCCGTTGCCGAGCATGATCTCCCAGCCGTCGGGGAGCTCGAACAGGGTGGTCAGCCCGGCACGCACCGATCCGACGAGGTCCTTCACCTGCGGCTTGCGGTGCGATGTGCCCATGACGGTCGACGCCCCGGAGACGATCGCGTCGATCTGCTCGGGCCGCACCTTCGACGGCCCACAACCGAAACGGCCGTCGGCGGGAAGGAGTCGGTCGGGGATCCGGATCGATGTCGCGTCCACGGCGCCAGCATGGCAGAGCGATCGGCCGATCGCGCTCTGGGTCTCCGGATTCGGCTCCCGGCTGCCGATTCGGTGACCCGGTGTGCGTGAGCCACGGTTCGCGATCGCGGCGCGGGAATTCGACGTGCATCTGCCACGATGGAACACCGTGAAGCGCATCTCAGAACGACTCGCCGCCATCGCCCCCTCGGCCACGCTCGCCGTCGATGCGAAAGCGAAGGCGATGAAGGCGGCTGGCGAGAACGTCGTGGGCTTCGGCGCCGGTGAGCCCGACTTCCCGACGCCTGCCCACATCGTCGATGCCGCGGTGGCCGCGTGTGCCGACCCCAAGAACCACCGGTACTCACCGGCCGGCGGGTTGCCCGAGCTCAAGGAAGCGATCGCCGCGAAGACGATGCGCGACTCGGGTTTCCAGGTCGACGCGAGCCAGGTGCTCGTCACCAACGGTGGCAAGCACGCGGTCTACACGGCCTTCGAGGCGCTCTGTGATCCGGGCGACGAGGTGCTGCTGCCGGCGCCGTACTGGACCACCTATCCCGAGGCGATCACGCTGGCGGGCGGTGTCCCGGTCGTGATCGAGACCGCTGACGACACCGGCTTCAAGGTCACGATCGACCAACTCGATGCGGCGCGGACCGAGCGCACCAAGGTGCTCCTGTTCGTCAGCCCCGACAACCCGTCGGGCGCCGTCTACTCACCGGCCGAGGTGCGGGCGATCGGAGAATGGGCGGTCGAGCACGACGTGTGGGTCGTCACCG
>CAXBAZ010000275.1:0-5836 GCA_963973395.1 uncultured Acidimicrobiaceae bacterium | reverse complement strand
TGATCGTCACACGATCACCGCCGCCGTCGAGACCGTGGAGCACGTACGCGAACGTGCGATCGTCGGCGACCACACGGCGGGTCCGTTCGGCCATCTCGCCTCGGATCACCCCCTCACGGTCGATGATGCCGACCAGGAACAGCTCCGCGACGACGTCGATGATGCCCGACCCGCAGATGCCGGAGATGCCGGTCGCAGTGACCGCGCCCTCGAAGCCCGGTTCGTCGCTCCACGGGTCGACACCGATGACCTTGAGGCGCGGTTCGAGTGTGTCGGGATCGACCCGCACGCCTTCGATCGCACCGGCCGTCGCCCGCTGGCCGGAGCTGATCTGCGCGCCCTCGAACGCCGGACCGGTCGGGCTCGACGCCGCGTACAGGTGCGTCGAGTCGCCGAGCACGATCTCGGCGTTCGTGCCGATGTCGACGAGGAGTTGCATGCCCGACGAGCGATGCGGACCCTCGGCGAGGATCGCCGCGGCCGTGTCGGCGCCGACATGGCCGGCGATGCACGGACCGACGTAGCAGCGGGCATTCGGCGCGACGAGATCGAGGTCGGAGGCCCGCGTGGTGATGGCGCGGTTCGTGGCGAGTGTGAACGGTGCCTGGCCGAGTGGCGTCGGGTCGATCCCGAGCAGGACGTGGTGCATGATCGGGTTGCCGACGAGCACGATCTCGAGCACGTCCTCCCGAAAGCACTCGATCTGGTCGACGAGGTCGCCGATCAACCCGTCGAGCGCCGTTCGGACGGCCACGGTCAGGTCGCGGTCGCCGCCCGGGTTCATCATCACGTACGACACGCGACTCATGAGGTCTTCGCCGTATCGGATCTGTGGGTTCATACGTCCCGCCGAGGCCAACACCTCGCCCGTCGTCACGTCGCACAGGTGCCCCGCGATCGTGGTCGAGCCGACGTCGACCGCGACGCCGAGTGCCCGATCGACGAAACCGGGCCAGATCGCGACGACCCAACCGAGCTCGTCGATCGCCACCGTGACCTGGCCGGACGAACGGGCCAGCACCGGTTGGAGGGACGCGAGCGATCCGAACGGGACGAACGGCGCCGTTCGACCGTGCTGCTCGACGACCGCCCGCGCCAGGGACCCGGCGGCGCTCGCGTCGTCGCCGAGCACCGATGGCGCGACTTCGACGTAGCACAGCGTGAACGACGGGTCGATCGTGACCGGCGGCAGGTCGAGATCCTTGCGGACGACCTGCCGATGGACCTGACTCGCGGCGGGCACGTCGACGACGACGTCGCCGCAGACGGTGGCGGCACACCCGAGCCGGTGACCGGCGGCGAAGGGACGCGCACCGCGATACGAGGTCTCGATCGTCGCGGGCGGTCCCAGCGCGTCGGGCGCGACCGTGACGCCCCACTTCGAGAAGGTGCCGACGCTCGGCGCGACCTGACACCGACCGCAGATGCCGCGCCCGCCGCACACCGTGTCGAGGTCGGCGCCGAGCTGCCGGGCGGCCTCGAGCACGGTCGTGCCGTGGGCGACGGTTCCGTTCAGCCCGGACGGCGTGAAGACGATCCGGTGTTCGTCGACGGGCATCGTGTCACTCCGCCGGACGCCGGCGTCGACGACCGTCGCGGGCGCCGCGACCGCCCGTCGGTGCGTCGGGGTCACGGTTGGCACGGATCCAGGCGCCACAGTCGCGGTCGGTGCCCATCAGCACGTCGGCCGCCATCACGGCCGACTTCACCTCGGGGTGGAGCGGGTTCATGATGGCCGAGGTCATCCCCGACGCGATCGCCATCGACAGGAACGTGCCGGTGACCATCTGACGGTTGGGCAGTCCGAAGCTGACGTTCGAGGCACCGCACGTCGTGTTGACCTGGAGCTCCTCGCGCAGGCGTCGCAACAATCGGAACGCCTGCCGGCCGGCAGTTCCCATCGCACCGATCGGCATCACCAACGGGTCGACGACGATGTCGGAGACCGGGATGCCGTGATCGGCGGCCCGGTGCACGATCTTCTCGGCCACCGCATACCTGACGTCGGGGTCCTCCGAGATGCCGGTCTCGTCGTTGGAGATCGCCACGACGGCCGCGCCGTATCTCGCCACCAGGGGAAGTACCCGCTCGAGCACCTCGTCCTCGCCGGTGACCGAGTTGACGAGCGGCTTGCCCTGGTACACGGAGAGGCCGGCTTCGAGCGCTTCGATGATCGACGAGTCGATCGAGAGCGGCACGTCGGTGACCCCCTGCACGAGCTGGATCGCCCGCGCCAGGAGCGCGGGTTCGTCGGCGAGGGGGATGCCGGCGTTGACGTCCAGCATGTGGGCGCCGGCTTCCACCTGGGCGATCGCGTCGGCCTCGACCCTGCTGAAGTCGCCGTCCTTCATCTCGGCGGCGAGCAGCTTGCGTCCCGTCGGATTGATGCGTTCGCCGATCATCACGAACGGCCGGTCGAACCCGATCACGACCTCGGTTCTCGCCGAACTCACCACGGTGTCGGTCATGTCGCCTCCTGGCCGGTGTCGTCCGTCTCGTCGAGTTCCTCGAGTGCGAGCAGGTCGCCCCGGTCGACCGCATGCTGGTCGATGTCGACCGCGAACCCACCGGCGTACGCGAGCCGTCCGAGGTACTCCCGGCTGGTCTCGCGCTCGAGTCGCCCTGCCTCGGCATCGGCTGCGGACACGACATCACCGTCGCACGGCGAACTCTCGCGTCGCCACTGGGCGATGTCTTCCTCAGCGGTGTAGATCTTCGCCTTGCGCTTCGCGCGGTCGATCGCGCGCTGGAACTTGTTCGACAGCACGACCTGGTGGCGCTCACGACCCGACTGACCGTTCACCTGGGCCGGGATGTCCCGCCAGTAGATCGTGACCACCTGGGCGGTGGCAGCGCGCCGCGGCATCACGTCACCGCCGATCGGAGCCCGACCCGGACGGGCGCACGGAACGGGTCGAGACCCGTGTGGACGTGCACGAATTCGAGGCCGAGCCGGCCGGATGCCGCCCGGCCCGCGTCGACGATCGCCGGATCGTCGGTCTGGGAGAGCAGGACGAGGCGCCGGTAGTTGCCGAAGTACGACTCGCGCAGCTGGGGGTGCCGGTCGAGCCCGAGGCCCTGCCAGACGAGGGCGTCGAAGTGCCGGGCGAGGAAGTCGGTCAGGTAGAACGTGCCCGGCTCGTCCGCGTGGAGCTCGCCGAAGCGTTCGACGCCCGCGAAGAACTCGTAGCAGTGGGCGCCGGGAAGGCGCGTGATCGTGCGACCGGAGCGCTCGATCCACGAGTCGAGCGCGCCGCCCGTCCCACAGTCGGCGTAGCCGAGGAACACCGGGCGATCGGGTGCGACGTCGACGAGCCTGGCCGCGAGCGCCGGAACGATCCGCTCGGGGCGGTTGTGGAGGGACGCCGGCAGGAACTCGACGTCGATCGTCGCGGCGAGGCCCTCCTGGTGGAGCACGGTGCGCAGCTCGCGCACGAGCGCCCCGCAGGCCAGCACGAGCGGACCGTTCACTGCACCGACGGCCCGGCGGGTTCGGCGGTTCGCAGACGGCGCGCCGTCACCAGCTCTTTGGCCATCTCGGCCGCCACCGCCGCGTCACGGCAGTAGCCGTCGGCGCCGACCGCCTGACCGAACTCCTCGTTGAGCGGAGCGCCACCGACCAACACGATGTACTTCGACCGGAGCTGCTTCTCGTCGAGCGTGTCGATCACGACCTTCATGTAGGGCATCGTCGTCGTGAGCAACGCCGACATGCCCAGGATGTCGGGCTGGTGCTCCTCGAGGGCCGCGAGGTACTTGTCGACGTCGCAGTTGATGCCGAGGTCGACGACCTCGAACCCGGCGCCCTCCATCATCATCGCGGTCAGGTTCTTGCCGATGTCGTGGATGTCGCCCTTGACGGTGCCGATCACGATCTTGCCGACCGACTCGGCGCCGGTCTCGGCGAGGATCGGCCGCAGCAGTTCCATGCCGGCCTTCATCGCGTTCGCGGCGAGCAGCACTTCGGGCACGAACAGGATGCCGTCGCGGAAGTCGACGCCGACGATCCGCATCCCCTCGACGAGCGCGTCGTTCAAGACCTTGTCGGCGCCCCAGTCGCGGTCGAGCAGGATCGTGACTCCCTCGACGATCTCGTCGGCGAGTCCGTCGTACAGGTCGTCGTGCATCTGCTGGACGAGCTCGTCGTCCGCCAGCGCCGCCAGGTCGATGTCGTCGGTGTCGTCGCTCACGTGGCCCCCGGTCCCTGCAGCGATCGTCGCTGCATCGGTCATCCGTACTGGTGTAGATCATCCCTACTGGTGTAGGTCATCCCTGCTGCTGTATCCATGATGCGGAACACAACCGCATCGTGGAACGGTAGCAGACAACATGTGCGCCGTCACCCCCCTGACGCCGAACTCCCGCTCCAGGGCGTCGGCGGGCTCAGTCCATCGAGTTCGGATGGTGCACGCCGGCGAGCCGGTCGGTCACCCGGCCGGCCGCCTCGAGCACGAACGCGGCGACCGAGGCCGACGCCCCGGGGGCCGGGAACCGGTACGACGGTCCATGGGCCGACACCGCTGCGATCACGGAACCCGCCGGGTTGAACACGGGCGCCGCCACCGAGTTGAGGCCCTCGGACATCTCCTCGAACACCCACGCGAACCCCGCCCGCCGGACGTCGTCGAGGCGCTGCCGGATGCGATCGGGATCGGTCACCGAATGTTCGGTCCACGCCTCGAGTGGCCGCGCCAGGTACTCGTCCTGCACCTCGGGCGGCGAGAACGCCAGCAGCACCAGCCCGGCGGAAACGACATGGGCATCGACACTTTCGCCCGTCCAGTCCCTGACCTGGACCTGGTGGTCACCGTCGACCTGGTCGAGGTAGTACACCGTCGGTCCGTCGAGCACGCCGACCGCGGCCGCCTCGTCGATCTGCTGGACGAGTTCGACGAGATGGGCTCTGGCGTGGGCGGTCAGGTTTCGGCCGGGGCTGGCCGCAGCCGACAGGTCGATCAGCAACTCGCCGAGCGAGTACACACCCAATGCCTCGCTCTGCTCGACCGCCCCGAGCGCGACGAGCGTGCCGAGCAGCCGGGAGACCGTGCTCTTCGGGAGCGAGGTGCGCTCGGCGACCTCGGACACACCGGCTGGCCCGCTCGCCAGACACTGCAGCACCGAGAACGCTCGTTCGACCGATTGCACCGTGGACATTCGCGACCAACTCCTTCGTCCGCAAGCATTCCACAATGCGGAACGAAATCACAACTGGGCCCGTGAACGACCGGACGTCAACCGGTAGCGTCTCGCGCGTGCACACGGCCCATTCGGACGTCATCGACGCCGACCTCGACACCGGCGGACCTCTCACCACGTCGATCGCGTGGGCGACCTGGGCGCTGTTCGTCGGACTGGGTCTGATGCTGACCGGTGCCGGGCTGTTCGCAACGGTCGCCGGCATCCGGAGCGAGACCAAAGGGTTCCCGACGATCCTGATCGGCCTCGTGACCGCGTCGTACTACCTGGGATTGCTCGCCGGGTCGCGGCTCACGCTGCGGTTGCTCGGATCCGTCGGTCACATCCGGGTGTATGCGGCGCTCGCCGCCGTGCTCTCCGCCACCGTGCTCGTCACCGGCATGGCCGTCGTCCCGATCGTGTGGATCGCGCTGCGTTTCGTGTCGGGCGCATGTCTCGCCGGTCAATACGTCGTCGCGGAATCGTGGCTGAACCAACTCGTCACCAACGCCAATCGCGGCCGCATCCTCAGCCTGTACTCGCTCGTGACCGTCGTCGCCTACGGCCTCGGGCAGGTGAGCGTCGGACTGGTCGACGCGACGTCGCTCACGGTGTTCGGCATCGCTGCGATCCTCACCTCGTTGGCCGTCGCCCCGGTCGC
>CAXBAZ010000274.1:0-5871 GCA_963973395.1 uncultured Acidimicrobiaceae bacterium | reverse complement strand
GACGGCCACCAGGGATCGCGTCACGCGAACCCCACCACTCCGCGGGGCTCATACGATCCGGGGACGGACTCGTCAAAGAGAACATCGCTCACTTTGCCGACTTTCTCGCCGTGACAATCAATGACCTCTCGGTCCTTCAACTGCACTTGATGGGCTTCCATGGCGATCTCCTTGTTCCAGGGGACATCGCGCGCGTACCCCCGAATTGAGCCCTCAAACACCGTCCGGCGGCGCCCGGCCTACCCCAATAACGCCGGCGGAAAGCGCCCGTGGGCCTGCCCCCGATGTGCCGCTCGGCAACGATCGAGGCGTCGCCTGGTGAGCACTGAGGGTGATCGCCGTACCGTCCGGCGACGAGCATCCAGCCGGCGGTCTGGACACCTCCGACGGGTTAGCGCCGCGGTAGGTGGCACCACGGACCCGTGGGTCGACGCGACCTGGATCGGTGTGTCGGCTTCAGTCGACGCATGAATGCCGTCGAGGCTCCTTGTTTCGCTGTTAGCCGTACTCCGATCGGAGTATGGGCGATCGTCCTTGGGGCGCTGGGCAACGTCGGGCCGATCCTCTACCGTCGAAGTGGTGGAGGTGCCTGTTCGGTCTCGGTGGCACTGGCCGACGGCTGATCGGCTGGTGTTGGCGTTGGGCGCGCTCGTGCGGGTCACGTTCAAGGCGCTTTGCCTGGTCACTCCGTAAGAGCGGATGAGGGGAATCGAACCCCCGTATTCAGCTTGGGAAGCTAAAAGGCGGACTATGCCGAAGTACCTGGACAAGGGCCATTTCCCCTGGTAGACGGCGAGAAATGCGAACGGTAGGGACTGGGTTCCAATGCGTTCTGATGCCGTCTGTTGTGTTCTGTTCTAGGCACGTTGTAGGCACGACGTCCGTGGCCGTTCGCTCCGATGTACCCGAGCAGGATCATGTCGCACTCTGACGATTCTCGAACCGGGCGGGCGTCATCACTGGTGGGCGCTGCGGCTCCCATTCCAGGAGGTCCTTGTCGCCCGACACGATGACGTCGACGTCGTGAGTTCTGGCGAGTGTGATGAGGTAGTCGTTGTTCGAGGCGCGCGTTTCGGTCTCGACCGTGTCGGGGTGGTCGACGAGATCCACGATCGACTCGATCGTGTCCACGAACAACGTCGCGTCCTCGAGACTGATCCACTTGCGCAGACGAGGACGAGTCGCGAGGACCTCGCCGATCTCGCCGATCTCGCCGACGAGTTTCGGGCACATCACGACCTCGAAGTTGGCGTCGCCGATCTGTTTCCACGATGGGTCGTTGGCGGCGTTGGGCGTACTGGCCGACAGCGAACACGAACTCGACATGGCCCGGTGGCGAGCGGTCGCCGGGTCGACGTGCGTCGTCGTGACGAGCGGTCGCCGGACGTGCGTCGGGAGTTGACTCTGACGCGATGTCAACCGAACGGTACGGAAGCATGTACTCGATCGGTGATCTGTCGCAGCTCGGCGGTGTCGCGCCTCGCCTGCTCCCGAACTGCTACCAGCTTGGGTCCTGGTGCCTGCCGAGGTCGACGACGCCACCGGCTACCGCCACTATTGCAGGTCCCAGTTCGCGGACCTGCGCTTGGTGCTGCGACCGCAACGGCGATGTCGGGTGGGTGAGTGTGCGGCTGGCTGCATCAGTTCTGTGTGACGCAGCCGGCCGGAAGGTGGTGTGCGCAGGCCGTGAGGGTGGCGTCGAAGACGTCGCGAAATCGCCCGCGGGGGTTGGTGTCGAGCCAGTCTTTGAGGGCGATGTCGAAGCAGGCCATGACGGCGGCGACGGTGGCTCGTAGTGCGAGGTCGTCGGGTGTGGTGTTGGTGCGGGCGGCGAGTGTGGCGAGCACGAGTTGCATGCCGGTGTCTTCGACGGCGGCGCGTTTGATGTCGTGTTCGCCGAGCCCGTCGGTCTTGATGCGGACGATCATCTCGAGATGGGGGGTGTTGTCGATCTGTTCGACCATGGCGCACAGGACACGCACGAGCGCGACCGCGGATGGTTCGTCGGGTGGGCGCTCGGAGACCATCTCCTGGAACTGGGCGATGCGCTCGTCGACGTCGTGGAACAGGACGTCTTCTTTTGTCGGGAAGTACCGGAAGAATGTGCGTGGGGCGATGTCGGCTTGGGCGGCGATTTGGTCGATCGTGGTCGCCGGGTAGCCGTGCGCGGCGAACAGTGCCGTGGCGGCGTCGATGATGCGTTGTCGGGTGGCGGCGGCGTGTCGGGCGCGCAGCGACATCGACGTTGACGGGCGAGCATCGGTGTTGGGCATCGTCTCGTCACGCTACCTCACACCCATGTTGATGTCATTTGTGTCATATGACAGTTCTGCCATTATGATCCCGTTTATCGTTTGCCGACTCGAACCTGGGAGTTCATGATGGCGTTGCTGCTGTATCGACTCGGGCATTTCTGTGTGCGCCATCGTCGGCGGGTGCTGCTCGTGTGGGTAGCGCTGCTCGTGGGAGCGGCGGCGGCGTCGCAGGCTGCGGGCGGGACGACGAATGACAGTTTCACGTTGCCCGGGACCGAGTCGCAGGCGGCGATCGATCTGCTCGCCGAGCGCTTCCCGACCCAGAGTGGTTCGTCGACCCAGGTCGTGTTCGCCGTCGGCGATTTCGACACACTCAGTAACCCGGCCGCTCAAGAAGCCATGGACACGGTGATGGGCGACATCGCCGACGTTGACGGTGTGGTGGTAGCCGAAGCGCCGTCGGTGACGGGGTTGGTGTCCGACGACGGCACGGTGGCGCTCGGTCAGGTGAGGTATCCGGTGAGCCAGCTCGAGGTGTCTGAGGACACGCTCGACGCGGTGCTGGAGGCGGCCGACACCGGCATTGATGCGGGGTTGGTGGTGGAGTTCGGTGGTGAGGTCGTGCCGGGCGCGGAGATGGAGCCGCCGTCGTCGGAGCTGATCGGACTCGGCATTGCGGTGGTCGTGTTGTTGGTGTCGTTCGGGTCGGTGTTGGCGATGGGACTCCCGATCGTGACTGCGTTGATCGGGCTCGGGATCGGTGTCAGCGGGATCGGACTGATGTCGGCGGTCGTTGACCTGTCCGCGACGGCGCCGACGTTGGCGATCATGAT
Source organism: uncultured Acidimicrobiaceae bacterium (assembly GCA_963973395.1). GTDB lineage: Bacteria > Actinomycetota > Acidimicrobiia > Acidimicrobiales > Ilumatobacteraceae > Ilumatobacter. The sequence goes on along the minus strand of CAXBAZ010000274.1, from coordinate 2,783 downwards.
CGGCTTGGCGGTCGGTATCGACTACGCGTTGTTCGTCGTCACCCGTCACCGCCAAAACCTCGGCCACGGCCTCGACGTCGAAGAGTCCGCTGCACGCGCGAACGCGACCGCGGGCAGCGCCGTGTTCTTCGCCGGTCTCACGGTGATCATCGCGATCTCCGGCCTCGCAGTCGTGCGGATCCCGTTCCTGACCGTGATGGGACTCGCTGCGGCGGCGACGGTCGCGATCGCGGTGCTGGTGGCGATCACGCTGATCCCGGCGTTGCTCGGCTTCGCCGGCCACAACATCGACCGGTTCCGGGTGCCCGGATTGAAGAGCCGCACCGGCGGCGCCCACGAAGGCGAAACCTTCGGCGGCCGATGGGCCGCCAAAGTCACCCGCCGTCCCGTTGTCGCGCTCGTCGCCGGTGTCGTGGTGATGGGAGTGTTGGCGCTGCCGGCGCTTTCGATGCGGCTCGGGCTGCCCGACGCCGGCACCGGACCCGCCACCACCACCCAGCGTCGCGCCTACGACCTCGTCGCCGACGGGTTCGGACCCGGCTACAACGGTCAACTCAACATCGTTGCGGACCTCGCCCAAGCCACCGACCCCGACGCCGCTGTCGAAGAGTTCCGCCGCACCCTCGAAGCCGTCGACGGTGTCGCCGGCGTCGAACCAGCGGTCCTCAACGACACCGGCGACACCGCGATCCTCTCGCTGGTTCCGGCGACCGGCCCTGCCGACGAAGCCACCCAGACACTCGTCCACGACCTGCGCAGCGACGTCCGCGACCGCATCCAAACCGACACGAACACCACCTTGCTGGTCGCCGGCCCGACCGCCGCGATCATCGACATCACCGACAAGATGGCCGACGCCATCGTGCCGTTCATGCTGCTCGTCATCGGCCTCACCGTCGTGTTGCTCACCGTCGTGTTCCGCTCCCTCGTCGTGCCGATCAAAGCCGCCGTCGCGATCCTGATCTCGATCGCGGCGTCGTTCGTGGTGATCGTCGCCGTGTTCAACTGGGGATGGCTCGCCGGCCTGATCGGGGTCGAACAAACAATCCCGGTCGTCAGCTTCTTGCCGCTGATGATGTTCGCGATCCTGTTCGGTCTCTCGATGGACTACGAGGTGTTCATCCTCACCCGCATCCACGAGGAATACCATCGCACCGGCGACGCTAAAGGCGCCGTGCTTACCGGACTGTCCGCGTCGGCGCGGGTCATCACCGCTGCTGCGCTGATCATGATCAGCGTGTTCGCCGCGTTCGCGCTCGGCGACAGCCCCGTCATCAAGATGTTCGGCATCGGCCTCGCCACCGCCGTGTTCCTCGACGCCACCATCGTCCGAATGGTCATCGTGCCCGCCGTCATGACCATATTTGGTGAACGCGCCTGGCAACTCCCCGCCTGGCTCGACCGCATCATCCCCGACCTCGACATCGAAGGCGAACATCTGATCGACCAACTCGAAGCCCACAACACCGACGGTGCCACCATCGAACCGGTTAAGCACCCTGCCGCCAAACCCGACCGGACACCGGTCGCTTGAGCCCCGCCGGGTCATCTGCGGATCTCACCGCCACGTGTCCGTCCCTAATCGCGCCCGACACCGGCGAAACCTGCCCAGATCCCGATCGCACGTGCCGCTCCTCGGGCGGGAACCATGGCGTGATCACCGACAACTTACCGGTATCACAATCGCCCCGGCCAACGGTGCGGCCGGCGGCGAAGCTCGCGATTGTGAACTCCTCGAGGCCGCTCAGCAGCACCGGTCGCCGACCCCAACCGGTGTTATCGACCGCTCCGATCGGGATCAGCACCTCTGCCAATCCCAACGTGTAGGCATTGACGATCCACAACACATCGCCGGCGCATGCGTCGAGGCTGTCGACGATTTCGCGTCGGGCTACGTTCAGGCCCGACACCGATGCGATCACCGCGATCAGCGCGTGCCATCGCGATCAGGTTGTATCGCTTCTGGTTCGCGCTCAACGCGACGGTTGCATCGGTCATCGAACGTCACCTCGAAGGTGATTTGGATCGGCGGGGGAGGGTGCCAGACTTGGGAAAGCCATCGAACAGGACGAATCGTTGTCGTCTCGCAAGCATGTGTGCAATGTCCGCCAACTCCAACGCCAACGCCAACGCCAACGCCCACGACACGACTGAGAACGCTCTCTGCGACAGTGTCGATCCGCGTATCGCGCGCAGCCGCGCTGGCGTGCTCCAAGCCGCCACCGAGCTACTCGTCGAAGGCGGCATCCGCGCCGTCACCGTCGACGCCGTCGCGGAACGCTCAGGCGTCGCCAAATCGACGATGTACCGGCACTTCCCTTCGCGCACCGACGTCCTCGTCGAGGTCCTGCGACACAACTGGCCAACCGCGCATCCCGACGTCCCGTCAGGCAACTTCGAAGCGTCGTTGCGGTCATTGCTGCGGCGACTCGCAGCCGAAATGAGCAACCCCGATTGGGGGCGAATCTTGCCGGCGCTCATCTCCCTCAAGAACACCAACCACGACGTTCATCAGCTCGCTGAGACCGACCGCGCCCACCACCTCGATCAGCTCCGTACGGTGCTCGACCGCGGCATCGCCGAGGGGCTCGTCGCTCCATCGACCGACGTGGTCACCACCATGGACCTTCTCGTTGGCCCGCTGATTCTCGTCGTACTCGACAACGACACCGACCGACTGCCCCGCCTCGTCGAAGAGGTCGCCGACCGGTACATCGCCAGCTGGGGTCTGTCAGACGCTCCCTTGTCAAGCCGCGATGATGACAGGTCGTTCTCGGCGTCGT
>CAXBAZ010000273.1:0-5880 GCA_963973395.1 uncultured Acidimicrobiaceae bacterium | reverse complement strand
GGCCTCGGTGCACGAGCCGGTCCCAGAACTCGGTCTCGTGATAATGGCTGCGTGCCTGGTCGACCACATGCCATGCTCTCATGGCACGCTCTCCCGTCGAAAGGCAGATCATGGAGCAACCCACCACGCCATGGGACCGGCGCGTCCAAGTCCGCGCTGCGTCCGATCAGACGATGTTCGCGTATCGCCCGAATCAGCTGATCACGACGCGCAACGCCCGGCACACGATCGCTGCCCGACTGGGGGTCGACCCCGAAACGCTGACCCTCGACACCGTGATCCGACGCGGTCCCGGCCGACCGCAGGACGAACCGCTCGACAAGGGTGAAGGGGACGCGGAGCCCGCAACCGACGTGGACGCCGACGCCGACTCGGCCGAGAGTGACGGTTCGGCCGAGAGTGCGGCCGACGGCGACGGTGACCTCGTGCTCGTCCGGAACCTCCCCGACCCGATCGCGATCGTCGCGGAGTTGCGCCATCTGGGTTTCGAGGCGCGGCCGAACCACGTGCTGTTCGCCCATCAGCTCGGTCGGCCCAGCTCGAGCGGAAACCCGTATCCGAGCGGCACCCCGTACCCCGGCGGCACGTCGAACCCGAGCGGTACCCCCTATCCCGGCGGTACCCCCTACCCGGGCGGCACGCCCTACCCCGGCGGCACCCCTTATCCCGGCGGCACCCCCTACCCCGGCGGCACGCCCTACCCGGGCGGCACGCCCTACCCCGGCGGCACGCCCTACCCGGGCGGCACCCCTTATCCCGGCGGCACCCCCTACCCGGGCGGCACGCCCTACCCCGGCGGCACGCCCTACCCCGGCGGGCACGGAGGGTGTTCGGGCGGTTGTGAACCCGCGTGCGGGTGGTGGACCGGCCAGTTCGTCGGGTCGCGTCAGTCGACCGCGACGCCTGCGATCGCACCGTCGTGGGACGAGCTCTCACGGCGTGTGCCTCGCAAGGACGTCACCTGCAACGTGCTCGTGCTGGACACTGGCGGCTCGTCGAAGATCTTCCAGGCCGGGGCCACCAAGGGGGCGGCGAGCGCAGAGGCACACCGCGCGCTCGCGATGCTCGAGAGCTGCATCGTGACACCCGACGACGACCCGTGGGACGCCGACAAGAACAAAATGCTCGACCCCGCCGGAGGCCACGGCACGTTCATCGCCGGCATCATCGCCAATCTGGCGCCCGGCGCGAAGGTGACCTGTGTCCGGGCGGTGAGCTCGTACGGCGACACCGACGACGCCATGATCGCCAAGGCTCTCATGGACCAATTCCCGATCGGTGACGAGGACCCGCCGTACGACATCGTGACGATGTCGTTCGGGGGGTACTGCGACGACGACGATCCACCGATCGCCATCGCGTCGGCGATCGCGACGATCCAGGCTCGGTACAACCGACCCGACGTCGGCAACGACGATCTGATCCGCGACCGCGTGGTGTTCGTGGCATCGGCCGGCAACGACACGTCGTGCCGACCCAACTGGCCGGCGTCGTTCGAGAACGTCGTCGGCGTCGGTGCGCTCGGCCCGAACGGCCCGGCGTGGTTCACGAACCACGGGCCGTGGGTCAACGCATGTGCACCGGGTGTCGACGTGGTGAGCACGTTCTTCGATCTCGGCGACGATGCGCTCAACGACGGCGACGAGTTCGACGGGTGGGCGAAGTGGAGCGGCACCTCGTTCTCGGGTCCGGTGGTCGCCGCGTCGATCGCGTGGGAATGGATGAACTGGGACAAGGTGGGCGTCCCGGGCGACGCCGCCGCGTGGTTGCTCGACCGACCCGGCCACTTCCGTTACCCCGGCCTCGGCACGGTCGTCAACAACCCCTGATCCATCCGGTCAGCATCGACAGCCGGTGGCGCCGGCTCCGAGCGGGCGGTCCGGGTCGGTCGCGGACGCCGACGGCGTCAGCCGGTGATCCAGGGTGTCACGATCTCACCGTTCGGCAACTCGGCCTCGAACCGGAAGGGCATCTGCGGGGCCGCGACGGCCACTTCACCGTACTCGTCGGTGCGGAGCTCCTCGGTGTGCTCCTCGGTGACCACGCGGCACGGGACCGACAGGGGCGGCTCGATCATCACGACCAGCGTCGCAGGCGTGAGGTGGACACGGATCACGACGTCGTTCACCGCGAACCGGAACGACCGGCGGACGGAGGCGGTGCCGCGCACGCCGATCAGCTCCTGGTCGGCCGAGTCGAACATCAGCTCCGCCAGCGCCGCGTCCGCACGCCGCCACTCGAACGCGGACCGGGCCGCAGCCTGGAGCTCGGCTGGCACCGGGGGCAACCGATCGAACGCATCACTGATGCGGTCGAGCAGGGTGTCCGACCTGTCGATGTCGTCGTTCATCGGGGGCCTCCGTCCGTGTGGTCGAGGAGTGTTCTCATCTTGTCGAGGCACCGGCGACGGGACGGTCCGAGCGAACCGACCGGGCGGCCGAGCACCTCGCCGGCTTCGTCGTACGGGAGCGGCGGGTCGGCCAGCACCAGCACGGTGAGGATCTCGCGGCACGGTTCGTCGAGCCGTCCGAACGCAGCCCGGACACGTCGACGACGTTCGTCGGCCATCATCGGATCGGCGTGTTGGCCGTCGTCGCCGACGAGCGTGTCGACCAGGTCGCCGGTGCCGTCCGACGTCGACCACGACTCGGTGAGGGAGACGTCGTGTCGGTGACGCTGGCGGACGATCTGGCGGACCTCGTTGGTGGCCGTGGTCACCAACCAGCCCGGCAGCTTCTCGGGCTCCCTGATCCCGTCGAGCCGCTCGGCGAGCCGGAGCCATGTCGCCGCGAACGCGTCGTCGCGCACCTCCCGATCGGTGGTCATCATGTTGACCGACTTCCACACAACTCGCTCGAGACGGGCGACGAGCGCGTTCCAGGCAGCACCGTGACCGTCGAGGGCCCCGGCAACCAGGGCCGCGAGGGCGTCATCGGGCGAAAACCGCGGCTCAGGCGCCATGTCGGCGACTCTACGCCGGTCGGAACCAGCAGCAGCGGTGTCGGGCCCATACAGGACACAGATGCGCTCCGCCGGCCGCAGATACATCGGTCCGACACAATTCTCGCCGGCCACCGACGTCTGTTCGTGGCCAGACGTCTGTTCGTGGCCGGTCGTCCGGTCGTCCGGTCGTCCGGTCGTCGGTCGACGACGGCGGGACCGATCCTTCGGCGATCCATCGACGTGACCTCGCTTGACGCTCTAACGAACGTTAGGTAGGTTGCGGACATGCCACTCGCCACTCCGCCCGTCGCCGACGCGGCCGTGGAACCTGCCGCCGGCGCAGATTCGGCACGCTCACGCATCATGGACGAAGCGGCGAACCTCTTCCTGCAGCGCGGGTACGAGGGCACGTCGCTGCGTCAACTCGCCGACGTCGTCGGCATGAAGGCGGGCTCGCTCTACTACCACTTCTCGTCCAAGGACGAGCTGCTCACCACGATCCTCGAACGCGGCATCGACGTGATGCACGAGGCGTTCGACCGCGCCGAGCACACGCACGGCGATGCCGAGCCGTTCGTGCGCATCGGCGCTCACGTCCGAGCCCACCTCTCGGCGCTCTACGAGAACGGGCCGTACACGGCGGCGCACGTCGTCACGTTCCGTACTGCACCCGATTCGGTCCGGGCGTCGCTCGTTCCGAGCCGCGATGCCTACGAGGCCCGATGGACGAAACTGCTGCGCGACCTGCAGCGGACCGGTTCGGTCGCCGACGACCTCGACGTGCGCGTGGCCCGGCTCGCGCTGTTCGGCGCCATGAACTCGTCGGTCGAGTGGTTCGACACCGAGCGGGGCACACTCGACGGCTTCGCCGACGCCATCGCCCGCCAGTTCTGGACCGGAGCCGCAGCATGAGACCGATCGTTTCCAAGATCGACCCGGCGTCCGAACGGTTCGTCGCGAACTTCGCACACAACGTCGGCGAGACGCTCACGTTGCGCGAGCGTCAGCACTGGGCGATCGACGGCGGCCCGAACCGCGACCGGTCGATCGAGCGGCATCTGTCACGGGGCAAGGTGATGGTGCGCGACCGGATCGACATGGTGATCGACGAAGGCACCGCATTCATGGAGCTGTCGCCGCTCGCCGGATGGGGACAGTACGACGACGAGGTCCCGGGCAGCGGCATCGTCACGGGCATCGGCGTGGTGCACGGCGCGCCGTGGATGTTCATCGCCAACGACGCCACCGTGAAGGGCGGCTCGCTCGTGCCGATGGCGATCAAGAAGCACGTCCGAGCCCAGGACATCGCGCTCGAGAACGACCTGGGCGTGATCTACCTGGTCGACTCCGGCGGTGCGTTCCTGCCGCTGCAGGACGAGATCTTCCCCGACAAGGACCATTTCGGCGGCTCGTTCTACCGACAGGCGCGTCTGTCGGCTGCCGGTCTGCCACAACTCTCGGTGGTGCTCGGCGGCTGTACCGCCGGAGGCGCCTACGTGCCGGCGCTGTCCGACGAGGTGATCATGGTCGACGGCATCGGCCGGATCTTCCTCGGTGGCCCGCCGATCGTCAAGGCGGCACTCGGCGAGATCATCGAGCCCGACGACCTCGGCGGCGCCCAGCTGCACACCTACACGTCGGGTGTGAGCGATTACATCGCGCAGAGTGAACGCGAGGCCTACGGCAAGTTGCGCGAGATCTGTGAGACCACCTCACAGCGCAAGATCGACGCCCGCCAGCCGTGGCTCGACTGGACCCCCGACGTCGAGCCGCCCGCGTACGACATCGGCGAGCTGTACGGCGTGATCTCGGCCGACGACCGCATTCCCTTCGACGGCATCGAGGTCATCGCCCGACTGGTCGACGGCTCACGGTTCCACGAGTTCAAGCCCGACTGGGGCGAGTCGATCGTGACCGGGTTCGCCCGCATCCACGGCCACCTGGTCGGCATCATCGCCAACAACGGGATCATCTTCTCCGAGGCCGCGCTCAAGGCCACCCACTTCATCGAGCTGTGCGAGCAGCGCCGTGTGCCGCTCGTCTTCCTCCAGAACACGTCCGGCTACATGGTCGGTCGCGATTCCGAGGCCGGCGGCATCGCCAAGAACGGGGCCAAGATGGTTGCCGCCGTCGCGAACGCGACCGTGCCTCGCTACACGGTGCTGATCGGCGGGGCATACGGCGCCGGCAACTACGGCATGTGCGGCCGCGGGTTCCAGCCGCGGTTCCTGTTCGCCTGGCCGAACTCGCGGATCGCCACCATGTCGGCCGAGACCGCCGAGACCGTGCTCGTCGACATCCGGCTCGCCGGCATGAAGGGCACCGACACGACCGACGACCAGATCGACGCCCTGCGGGCCGAGGTACGCAACCAGTACGAGACCCAGTCGAACCCCTACTACGCCACCAGCCGTCTGTGGGACGACGGCCTGATCGAACCCGAACAGACCCGCGACGCACTCGGTCTGTGCCTCGCCCTCGCCGCCCGCCAGGACGAACCCGCGGCCGGCCCAGCCCTCGTCTACCGGATGTGACCCCCATGACCGCGAACCCCAGCCACCACCTGAACGGAGCGAACCAGGTTCGCTCCGTTCAGGTCTGCGGCGGACGGCCGACATGAGGATCCTGATCGCCAACCGGGGTGAGATCGCCCGTCGGGTGATCCGGACCGCTCGCCGGCTCGGCCACGAGACCGTCGCCGTGTACGGCGACCCCGACCGTCACGCCGCGCACGTCCAGGAGGCCGACGTGCAGTATCGGCTCGGTCCGGCGCCACTGGCCGAGTCGTACCTGTCGCACGAGCGACTGCTCGCCGCGATCCGCGAGACGGGCGCCGATGCCGTGCACCCCGGCTACGGCTTCCTCGCCGAGAACGCGGCGTTCGCCCGCTCCGTGGTCGCCTCCGGCGCGCGTTGGATCGGCCCGCACCCCGTCGCC
>CAXBAZ010000272.1:0-5882 GCA_963973395.1 uncultured Acidimicrobiaceae bacterium | reverse complement strand
CCGATGGCCCGGTCGCCCTCACCGTCAACTCGACCGGCGGCTCGCTCCGCGACCTCACGCCGTCATGATGGGCCTGGGATGAGGGATCCGAGATGAGTGTGTTCTACGAATTCGAAGAGGTCGACGCGTTCACGACCGGGGCGATCGGTGAGCCGGGCGACCGGACGTTCTTCCTGCAGGCCCGCCACGGTCGTCGTCGCGTCGCGGTCAAGTGCGAGAAGCAGCAGGTCGCCGCGATCGTCCAGTACCTGCAACGCGTGTTGAGCGACCTGCCGCCGCCCGAGGACAAGCCGATGGCCGGTGCGCTCGAACTCGCCACGCCGGTCGACGAGGTGTTCGTGCTCGGCCCGATCGGTCTCGGCTACGACCGCAACTCCGACAAGATGATCGTGCAGCTCGAGGAGGTCGGCGCCTACGACGAGGACGGTGAACCGATCGAGGGCCGTGACGGCCACGTCCGCGTGTACGTCACCCGCGCCCAAGCGGCCGCCTTCTGCGAACACGCCGAGCGCGTCGTGGCCGCCGGCCGACCCGACTGTCAGTGGTGCGACCTGCCGATCGACCCCGACGGACACGCATGTCCGAGAATGAACTGAGGGCCCCCGCCGGTCGGCGGCTCGCCGGCACCGACATCCCCGATCCGGACGCGTTCCTCATGCACGCCGAACCCGAGATCGAGGGCCGCATGCCCTGGAGTTCCAACGCCACGTTCCTGGTCACGATGCGCTGCGACCGCGCGGGCGGCGACGACGGCGGATCGGACCCCGTCGAGCAACGGGCCATCTACAAGCCCGTGCGCGGCGAGCGACCGCTCTGGGACTTCGAGCCGGGGCTGCACCGACGCGAGCGCGCCGCATACCTGCTGAGCGAACGGCTCGGCATCGGGGTCGTCCCGCCGACGGTGATCCGGGACGGTCCGCTCGGCGAGGGTTCGTTCCAGTGGTTCGTCGACGCCGACCACAGCGAGCACTACTTCACGATCTACGAGCAGTTCGAGCACCTGCACGACCAGTGCCGCGACATCGCGGTGCTCGACATCCTCGCCAACAACACCGACCGCAAGTCGGGTCACTGCCTCCTGGCGAACGATCGGGTCTGGGCGATCGACAACGGGCTGTGCTTCAGCTCTCCGTACAAGTTGCGCACGGTGATCTGGGAGTTCGGCGGCGAGGCGATCGACGATGCCGTGCTCGACCGGGTGGCGCCGATGGTCGAACGCATCCCGATCGACATCGCGGCGCTGCTCGACGACGACGAGATCGCAGCGATGCAGCGCCGGGCGATGGCACTCGTCGCCGAGCGCCGATTCCCCGAAGACGACACCGGCCACCGCTACCCCTGGCCCCTGATCTGACGGTTGGTGCCAGGCACCAACCGTCGGTCGAGCACCAGCCGTCAGTCACCGAACGTCAGGCGGTGTCGGCGATGGTGGCGAGCCGGCGCCAGATCGCGATCAGCGTGATCGCGGAGCCGACGAAGCCGAACCAGAACGGACCGGTCACGCCCCAACGTGAGGCGATGACCCCACCCAGCAGGGCGCCGACAACGAGCGTGCTGAACACCCCGACGCCGTCGACGCTGCTCACCCGACCCTGGAATTCTCGGGGTACCACCCGCTGACGGATCGTCGTCGACGTGGTTCCCCATGCCGCTTCGTGCATCCCGAACACGAAGAACACACCGAACGCGATCAACGGCGACGTGTTGATCGCGAACGTCAGGTGCATGAGCACCTCGATCGTCAGGCCGATGCGCATGATGTTGGCCGCGCCGAGCCGACGCTCGATCCGCCCGTAGGTCAGCGCGACGACGACACCGCCGGCGGCGCCGACGCTCGTGAGCAGACCGAAGCCGATGGCACCGAGACCGAGCCGCTCGACCGAGTAGAGCACGAGAATCGCCCAGACCGCACCGAACGAGAGGTTGAACGCGAAGATCGTGATCGTCAGCGTCCGGATCGCGGGGTGGTCCCACACCCACCGGAGCCCCTCCTTGATCTCAGCGGTCGCCGAGGCGACCCGCGCGGGCGGCGCCGGCCGGTCGATCACGATGCTGCGCACGACGCCGGCCGCGAATGCGACGCACACCGCCTGGAACACGAACGGCATCGCCATGCCGGCTGCGAACAGCAGCGCGCCGAGCGCCGGCCCTCCGAGCCCGTTGAGCGTGATCCGACCGAACATCAGACGGCTGTTCGCGACGCCGAGATCCTCTCGTTGGACGAGCATCGGCAGGAGGGTCTGGCTCGTGGTGTCGACGAACACCTCGGCCGAGCCCAACAGCGTCAGCGCGACGAGCACGATGGCCACCGACACGTAGTCGGTCGCGATCATCGTCGCCAGCACGCCGAGCACCAGGGTCCGGGCTGCGTTCGCGACCACCATGATCCGACGGCGGTCGTAGCGGTCGGCGATCACGCCGGCGTGGAGGCCGAACACGAGCCACGGCAGACGTTGCAGGAGCGTCGCGAGCGCGATCAGGAACGGGTCGCGGGTCTGTGACACCACGAGCAACGGACCGGCCGCGAGCGCCACGCCGTCACCGAGGTCGCTCGCCCACGACGACGCCAGCAGGCGACGGAACCCGTCGCCGAAGCGCGGCGGTGCGATGGCGACGAGGACCCGATTCATGGCCGGGACACGCTATGGCCTCGCAGGCTCGGGGCGAGGGTGGGATTCGACCTCGACGGAGCGGACCGTTCGTCGGCCGTTCGCTGCCACACTGTCGCCGTGCCCGACCACATCGACGATCAGCACGTCGACGATCAGGAACTGGACGATCTGATCCAGGTCGTCGATCTCGACGGCCTCGTCGGCATGGTCGATGCCCGGTGTGCAGCCGATGACTGGTCGGGACTCCTGCGGCTTCGTGACCGCTGTTCCGCGGCGGCGGTCGAGACGGGACGCCAACTGTGGCCGGCAGCCACGCTGGCGGAGTATCGGCTCGCGCTGCTGGCGCCGGATGAATGGGCCGCGACGGTGCTCGACGGCGAGTCGGGTCGATTCACGATCGGCCCGCTCTCGGAGGTGTCGGCGGTCGGTCACACCTGGGCCGGGTTGGCGCCCCACCTCGACACGGTCCCGATCGCCACGTTCATCGCCCACGAGCGGGCGATCCGCGGGGAGATCATTCCCGCCGGCGAGTTGGCGGCTCTCCCGCCGGTGCTCGACATCCCGGCCGCGCTCCAACCGTGGGAGCCCGCGTACCCCGTCTCGTCGTACTCCGCCGTCGGGGCCGAGCACCCCGAGCCCGACTCCACCGGCGAGCTGGTCGCGGTATCGACGCCCGAGCACGTCACGGTCGTCGACGACGACGCCACCGAACTCGCCGTCCGACAGCTGCTCGAGGCCTGGACAGCGGCGTCGACGGGACGCGCCGAAAGCGTGTGCGTCGAGGGCGACCATCTCGCGGCGCTGGCGGGGCTCGGCGTGCGATCGGCCAGGGTCGCGGAGATCCCGGCGAGCGAGGCGATCGGATGGCTCGCGTGGGCGGGTGCGTCCGGTGGTGCGCAGGGACGCCGGCGCGGCATGGCGATCGGCCGGTTCTCGGCGTGGTGGCTGCTGGGCGCGATCGGCGACCTGTACGACGCGTGGCCACCGACGAACGACGACGTCGACGAACTCCTCGCGAACCTCCGCTGGTACCGGTGGGACGCCCACGAACCCGCCGGCGGGTGGCGACTCCAGTTGGCGGTCGAAGACGTCGCCGAGGGACTCGCCTGGGCGGTCAACGCCGCGGACGACGACTGACCAGGGGTTCCCGGAATGGGCGGTCTCGCGAGTGATGATGCGGCTCACCCGGCCGCCCGTGACAACATCTCCCGACATCACCGCGAACCATCCCTCGCATCGTTCCGTACTGGGCGATGGACAGCGGATCTCCCCAGGCAGGACACGACACCCATGAACACTCCCTCCGACAGCACGACCTCCGACGCGACCCGCGGTGGCTTTCCCCGATGGCTCAAGTGGGGTCTCCTCGGCGCGCTGGCGATCCTGGTCGTCGGCTACGGCCTGATCTTCCTGTACGCGAAGGTGCTCAACGACAGCCCCGAAGAACTCGGCCAGAGCGATCTCGAGGCCGCACTGGCAACCGACACCACCGAGGAGGCCGAGCGCGCCACGTCCGAGCCAGCCGGCGAGACGAACGACGACCCGGCCGACGACACACGCGAGGGATCGACCACGGAGCCGACCACCGCCGAGACCGCAGCCCCTCCGTCGAGCGAGGCACCCGCGGCCACCGGCGCATCTGCCGGCGGCGAGGTCTGGAGCATCACCGACGAGTCACAACTCGGCTACCGCGTGAAGGAGATCCTGTTCGGGGTCGACACCGAAGGTGTCGGCCGGACCAACCAGATCACCGGCTCGCTCGTCATCGACGACACGCAGGTGACCGACGCCGAGTTCGTCGTCGACGTCGCGTCGATCGAGAGCGACGACAGCCGCCGCGACAACCAGTTCCGTGGCCGGATCATGTCGATCGACGAGTTCCCCGAGGCCGTCTTCACCTTGACCGAGCCGATCGAACTCGGCACCGAGGCCGCCGAGGGTGCAACGGTCGACACGACCGCCACCGGCGACCTGACGCTGCGTGGTGTCACCAACCCGGTCACGTTCGACGTGAGCGCACGGCTGGAGAACGGCAGGATCGGCGTGCTGGGCGACATCCCGGTGGTGTTCGCCGACTACGACATCGCCAACCCGTCGACGAGCGGCATCACGACCGAGGACGACGGCCTGCTCGAGTTCGTCCTCGTCTTCGAACCCGCCGCCTGACCGCGCTCCACCGGCGCCGCTCTCAGACCGGTTGGCTCTGCTCCCAGGCGGCGGCCAGCGCCGCGTAGCGCCCGCCGAGCTCGACAAGTTCGGCGTGGGTGCCGAGTTCGACGAGTCGGCCGTGGTCGACGACAGCGACGCGATCGGCGCGCCTGACCGTCGACAGCCGGTGGGCGACGACGATCGTCGTGCGGCCCCGCATCAACCGTTCGAGGGCGTGCTCGACGAGCTCTTCGGTGCCGGGGTCGAGGCTCGACGTGGCCTCGTCGAGCACGAGCACCGCCGGATCGACCAGCGCGGCGCGGGCGAGCGACACGAGTTGGCGCTCACCGGCCGACAGCCGCGAACCGCGCTCGCGCACCTCGGTCGCGAGCCCGTCGGGGAACTGCTCGAAACGTTCGAGGGCATCGATCGCGACGAGTGCCTGACGAAGCTCGTCGTCGGTGGCTCCGATCCGGGCCAGTCGCAGGTTGTCGGCGACCGTGCCGTCGAACAGGAACCCTTCCTGCGGCACGACGACGATCCGGTCGCGCAGCGATCCGAGCGTCACGCCACGAAGGTCGACATCGCCGAACCTGACCTCGCCCTGATCGGGGTCGTACAGCCGTGCGATCAGCTTCGCGAGCGTCGACTTGCCCGCCCCGGTGGGTCCGACGAGTGCGATCCGCTCCCCCGGCGAGACCGACAGGGTCACGTCGGAGAGCACCGGGGTCGTCGTACCGGGGTAGGTGAACGTGACGGCGTCGACGTCGAGCTGTCCCCGGGTCGGCATCTCGACGGCGTCGGGTGACTCGTCGACCTCGGGCTCGGCGTCGAGGATCTGGAACATCTTGTCGAGCGATGCGGTGGCCGACTGCACGGTGTTGTAGAGCTGGCTCAGCTGCTGGACGGGTTCGAACAGGCTCGACAGCAGCAGCACCACGCCGACCACGGTGCCGACCGTGACCTGGCCGTTCTTCGCCAACCATCCCCCGGCGCCGATCGCGATCGCGGTGGCGAGCACGCCGCAGAACTCGACCACTCCGAAGTACCAGGTCGACACCTTGACACTGTGCACGTGGGCGTCGTACAGCTCACGGTTGATCACCCGGAATCGGCGGGTCT
>CAXBAZ010000271.1:0-5915 GCA_963973395.1 uncultured Acidimicrobiaceae bacterium | reverse complement strand
CGGGGCGTCGGACGTCGTCGGAGTCGGTCATAGGCCAGCCGACACGCTACTGCGGCGGGTGCGGGGTGCCCCCGCCCGCCCGACGTCGCTTCGCACGATCGCGAGCGGCGCGGCATCCCGTCCGACGACCGCCCGGGCGCCCGCACGAACCACCAGTATCGTGAACCCGGTGACGGACGAGGTGTCGGCGGATGAAGGGCGTCACGACGCCGCGCCCGACAACCGCCTCGGCGATGTTCCCGTCGACGGGTCGTCCGGAGCTCCGCCGAACAGTCGCCGCTTCGGACGCGTCCCCCGCGATCAGAAGGTCAGCAAGTGGGACCGGCCCCCCGAACCCCACGACTGGCGCTTCTACGTCGGCACGTTCGGCAAGGTGCTGATCGCGACCGGGCTCTTGATGTTCGGATTCGTCGCCTATCAACTGTGGGGCACCGGAATCGAGACGGCGATGGCCCAGAACCGTCTCGAAGATCGGTTCGAGTCGGTGCTCGCCGAGCGCGCCACCACCGATCCGTCTGCGCCCGTCTCCACGCCCTCGTCCGCCACCACCGATGTGGCCGATGTCGATGTGGCCGATGTCTCGGAGACATCGGTCGCACCTGCGGTCGACGACACCGTGACGGGTACGACGCCGCCGTCGACCGTCGCGCCGGACACCACCGCCGGCACCGCACCGGTGGCCGTCGACCTCTCCGACTCCGCCGTCGAACAGGAGCCGATCCCGCTGCCGGCGAGCGGCGAACCCCTCCTCCGGCTGGAGATCCCCGCCATCGGCCGCGACGACATCGTCGTGCCGGGCGTCGGCCTCGACGACCTCCAGGCCGGCCCCGGCCACTATCCCGACACACCACTGCCAGGTCAGCTCGGCAACGCTGCGATCGCCGGTCACCGCACCACGTACGGTGCACCGTTCTTCGACGTCGACCAACTCGAACCAGGCGACGAGATCATCACGACGCTGCTGAACGGCGACCGCTTCGTGTACGAGGTGACGTCGACCGAGATCGTGTCGCCTTCCGACTACTGGGTGGTGACCACGCGCAATCCGGACATCGCCGAGCTCACGCTCACCTCGTGCCATCCGAAGTACACCGCTCGCGATCGGATCATCGTCCACAGCGTGCTGAATCCCGAGAAGTCGTCGAACGTCGGGCTCCCGACCTTCTACACACTCGACGACGACGAGGCGCGACCCGTCGATGGTGACGACCCCGTGTTGAGCGCCGACGACACCACCGCTCCCGACTCCACGCTCGGCGACCGCGACGACACCCCCGGCACCACCGTCGACACCACCCCCGACACCACCGTCGACGAGCCACCCGTCACCGACCCAGCAAACACGGAGGCCGACGCCACCGTCCCACCCGGCTCGGATGCCGACGACGACCGGCCCCGTCCCGTCACCGATGCCGAACTGGCCGAGGCACGGGCCGCGAGCGCCGCTACCGACCCGGTCGATGCGTTCGGCCGGGGTTGGTTCGACGACCGGGGCGCCTTCCTCCAGATCGCCCTCTGGGGCCTGGTGCTCGTCGTCGTGTCGTTGCTCGCCCGCCGGGTCGGCACGCGGTATCGCCGGGACTCGGTCACGATCCTCGTCGGTGTCGCGCCGTTCGTGGTCGCGCTCTACTTCTTCTACCAGAACGTCAACCGCCTGCTCCCGCCCGGAATCTGAGATCGGTCGCCGGTGCGGGACCACGTTCAGGCGGGCCGACCCCAGACCGACGAGCCACGCCGCCGCGGATGACCGGCGCGGGCGCGCACACGTTCGGTGCGGCTGCTACCGACCGAGGCGGGCGTCGACGCGCCGGTAGAACGGTCGGAGGTACTGCAGATGGTGCCGCATCGATTCGGCTGCGCCGTCTGGGTCGCGAGCGCGGAGACACGCGGCGATGTCCTGGTGCTGGTCCTCGACATGGCGGATGTAGTCGGCCGACTCGGTCACCGCGGCGAACGAGTTCTCGAGCACGAACAGCACGGGCTCGCAGAGCAGCTCGACCAGCGGATTCCTGGCGGCGGCGGAGATGAGCGAATGGAAACCCCAGTTCACCTCGAGATCCCGTTCGACGCTGCGCGTGTCGAGCTTGACCTCGGCGTACTCGCAGATCGCGTCGACCTCCGACTCGGTGGCGCGTTCGCACGCCAGCCGAGCGAGGGGTACTTCGAGGATCTCTCGTGCTTCGAGCATCTGATCGACGCTCAGGCTGTCGTTGCCGGCCAACATCGAGATACCGACGCCGAGCGAGCGTGCGAGCGCTTCAGGGCGCGGCACGACGACGAACGTGCCGCCGGTCGCTCCCCGTGTCGTCTCGACCAGGTTCTGCGTCGTGAGGTCACGGAGCACCTCGCGGATCGTCGATCGGCTCACCCCGAAATGCTCGGCGAGGTCGGTCTCGGCCGGGAGTCGGTCGCCGGGAAGCAGGCGGCGCCCGATGATGTCGCGGCGGATCGAGTCGGAGATCGTCCGATAGGCCGGTAGCCGCTTCGGCGTCATCGGCGGCACACCCATCGGGGAGTCACATCAGTTCCCTGCTGTCGACAACACATGCGCGCCCGATCTGGTTGATGGAAGCGATGCCACACAGGCGCATCGCGGCTTCGAAGTCGTCTCTCACGATGTCGAAGACCCGGTGGAGCCCTCGCTCACCGGCGACGGCCAATCCCCAGTTGGCCGGGCGGCCGATCATAGCCGCGTCGGCACCGAGCGCCAGTGCCTTCAACACATCGGTGCCGGATCGGATGCCGCCGTCGACGATGACGTGCATGCGATCGCCGACCTCCGACGAGATCCGGCCGACGACGTCGTACGCACTGACGGAGCTCTCGAGTTGACGTCCGCCGTGATTCGACACGACGATCGCATCGACGCCGTGTTCGGCGGCGATGCGCGCATCGTCGTGATGCAGGATTCCCTTGATGACGATCGGTACCGAGGAGAGCTCGCGCAGCCAGTCGACATCGTCCCAGGTGAGGTCACCGTCGACTCCTCGCGAGGCAGGATCCGGTGGGAGGTGGACGAACTCCACCCCAGCAGGGACCTCCAACGGCCGGCGGAGCTCGCGTGGGCGAACCGCGAGGCCAGCTTGGTCGACGGTGAGCACGATCCCTCGGGCCCCGGCTGCGATCGCCCGCTCGACGACGGATCGGGCGTGACCCCGGTCCCTGGACACATAGAGCTGCATGAGCACGGCGACACCTTCGGCAGCGACGTCTTCGACGCTGACGGACGAGTTCATGCTCAACACCATGGCGAGGCCTTGGGCGGCCGTCGCTCGGGCGGTGGCGAGCTCGCCGTCGGCGTGCACGATGCGCTGTACGGCGGTCGGCGCGACCAGCAGCGGCATCGACAGGTCGACACCGAGCACGGCGGTGGTCGTGTCGACGGTGTCGACGGCTCGGAGCACCCTGGGCACGAAGAGCAGTCGGTCGAGCGCCTCGCGGTTGCGACGCACGCTGCTCTCGTCACCGGCCCCGCCGGCGAGGTAGTCGTAGACGGAGTCGGACAGCACCGCCCGTGCGGCCTGCTCGAGTTCGTCGACGCGGTGGCAGCGCTCGAGGTCGAACGAACCGATTCCGTCGGCCGCCACGTCAGCCATCGGCCGGCGCACGCGTCATGGGCCGACGACCGGTGTCCGCAGCTCCCCGAGCCCGGCGACCGTCCCGACCATCACGTCGCCATCGGTCAGGAAACGACCCGATGCGACGCCGCACCCGGCGGGAGTGCCCGTGGCGATGATGTCACCGGGCTCGAGCGTGCAGATCCGTGAGCAGAAGGCGACCAACTCGGCGCACGAGAAGATCATGTCGGCGGTCGTCGCCTGCTGCCAGATCTCGCCGTTGACCTGGAGACTCAGGTCGAGCGCATCAGGGTCCGCGATGTCATCGGCGGTGACGATCCACGGACCGAGCGGCGCGAATCCGTCGATCCACTTGCCGGTGAGCCAATCGAAGAAGCGGTCCCACTCGTGCACTTCGCGGTCTTCGATGCCCCAACTCATCGAGCGCGCCGACACGTCGTTGATGACTGCGTACCCGCCCACGACGTCGAGTGCGTCGGTCACCGACACGTTGCGGGCGGTCCGACCGATCACGATCGCGAGCTCGATCTCCCAGTCGACCTCGTGCGACACGGTCGGCAGCGAGAGCGCAGCCCCGGCCGCGATGATCGAGCTGGAGGGTTTCAGGAAGATGCGCGGTGTCCGGCGGGTGGTGTCGACCCGATCGCCGCCACCTTCGTCGACGTGGGCCTGGTAGTTGCCCGCCGCGGCCAGGAGCTTGCCCGGCCGCTCGATCGGAGCATGGAGGCTGACGTCCGCCAGGTCGTGACTCGGCGCAGGGTTCGCTGCGATCAGGTCGTCGAGCTCTCGTTTCCAGTGAGGACGCGCCATCACCTCGAGGAGCACCGACGGCAGCGCGCCGCCGCTGGCCGACGCGATGTCGAACACCTGTGTGCCGTCGACGATGGCCGCGCGAGGTTCGGTCGTCGCGGTGGAGTAGGTGGCGAGTTTCATGTCTGGTGGGGCTCCTTGTGAGAACGGTCAGCGGTCGAGCGCGGGCACGTCGACGGGTCCGCCGGCTGCGGCGAACTCCGCTGCGGTGGCCGCGCGCAGCTCAGGGTCGGCGAGATAGTCGAGTGCGGTCATGGCGAGCCCGAAGGCGCCGTCGATCACGGCGGCATCGCCGTGCGAGCCACCGGCGTAGGTTGCGAACTCCTCGGTGTGGATCGCGACCGTGGGTGGGCTCACGGCGATCTTCGGATGGATGGAGGGGACGCGCACGCTGACGTTGCCCATGTCGGTCGATCCCGACGGAACCGGTGAACGCAACGGCGTCGGTCGCCCGCGTGCCTCTTGAGCTTCGACGTATCGGGTCGCAAGCGACAGGTTGTTGCGCACGGGCATCAGGAGCGCCGCCGGATCCCATCGCACATCGACCTCGGTTCCGGTACCCGCCGCTGCCGCCGCGAAGATGTCGTCGAGCCGGTCGGTCAACTCGATCAGGGTGTCGACCCGTTCCGAACGGAGGTAGTAGAGCGCCGAGGCGAGGTCGGGGACGATGTTCGGTTTGCTGCCGCCGTTCGTGATCACGCCGTGGACACGATCTCCCGGCACGAAGTGCTGACGGAGTTGGGCGATCATCGAATACGCCGAGACACAGCCGTCGAGCGCGTTGCGGCCCATGAACGGATAGGCGGAGGCGTGCGCGCTCAGTCCGTGGAAGTCGACCTCGACCTGACGCATGCCCAGGTACACGCACGTCGCCGATGCTGCTCCGCCGGGATGGACCATCATGGCGCAATCGATGCCGTCGAATCCTCCGGCGCGGGCGATGATCTCCTTGCCGCTGCCTCCTTCCTCGGCGGGAGTGCCGATCAGCTCGACGCTGCCGCCCAGATCGGCGACGAACGGAGCGACGGCCAGGAACGCGCCGACGCCCGCGCTGCAGATGATGTTGTGTCCGCACGCGTGCCCGATCCCCGGCAGGGCGTCGTACTCGGCGATGATCGCGACGCGCGGTGCTCCCTCGCCGACGACGGCGCGGAACGACGTCTCGAGCCCGAACGTCCCGACCTCGATGTCGATCCCGGATCGGCGCACGAGATCGGCGACGGCCGCCGCCGCATGGTGTTCTTCGAATCCGAGTTCGGGGTGTGCGTGCACGTCGTGCGACAGGCCGACGAGCTCGGCGCCGAGTTGCTCGAGTCGTCGTGACACGGCGCGGCCGATGACGTCGCCCGCCCCCGCGTGGTGAGCGAGTTCGGGTGGTGCGTGGGCTGGGCCCGTGAGGTCGTCGAGGTACGCCTCGTAGGCGGCGGGTCGTGTGAGTCGGTTCATCTCGATACCCCGTTGTCGACGACTGTTGCGCCACCCACGATGACGCGATCCAGACCGACCGGGGGTCGACGCGGATCCGCC
>CAXBAZ010000270.1:0-5920 GCA_963973395.1 uncultured Acidimicrobiaceae bacterium | reverse complement strand
CGTGTCGAGCGACATCGTCGGCGACCCGGCGTCGTCGATCTTCGACGCCGGCATGACGATGGTGAACGGCAAGCTGGCCAAGGTCTGCTCGTGGTACGACAACGAGTGGGGTTACTCCAACCGGCTCGTCGACCTCGTGCTGTACGTGGGGCGCTGAAGCCCGGTGATCCACGGCATTCCGACGCTGGAGGACCTCGGCGACATCGAGGGCCAGCGGATCCTGGTCAGAACCGACTTCAACGTCCCGCTCGACGGCGACCGCATCGTCGACGACTTCCGGATCCGGGCGGCGCTGCCGACCCTGCAGTGGCTGCAGCAGGCCGGCGGCAAGGTCGTGTGCGCCAGCCACCTCGGCCGTCCGAAGGGTCGTCCCGACCCGGCCTACACGATGGATGCGGTCCGCACCCGCCTGGCTGAACTCGCGCCCGGCATCGAACTGCTCGACAATCTCCGCTTCGACCCCGGCGAGACCGCCAACGACGACGAGTTCGTCGCGAAGCTGGTCGAGGGCATCGATCTCTACGTCAACGATGCGTTCGGGGCCTCGCATCGCGAGCACGCGTCGATCGTCGGGCCGCCGAAGACGCTGCCGTCCGCGATGGGCCGGTTGCTCGCGAAGGAGGTCGAGGTGCTGACGGGCCTGCGCGACAAGCCGAAGCGGCCGTTCGTGGCGGTGCTCGGCGGCGCCAAGGTGTCCGACAAGTTGGGTGTGGTCGAGGCGTTGCTCGACACGGTCGACTCGTTGGTGATCGGTGGGGCGATGTGTTTCACGTTCTTCGCCGCGCAGGGCAAGCCGATCGGTGCCTCGTTGTACGAACCCGACCAGGTCGACACCTGTGCGCGTCTGCTCGCCGAGAGCGGCGACAAGATCCACCTGCCCGAAGATCTCGTCGGGGTCGACGCCGACGGGAAGTTCGCCACGTGGGGCACACAGCTCCCCGACGGCGCCAAGGGGTTCGACATCGGTCCGGGTTCGGCGGCCGCGTTCACCGACGTGATCATGGACGCCCGCATGGTGTTCTGGAACGGCCCGATGGGCATGTTCGAAGACGAGCGGTTCGCCGCCGGCACACGTACCGTCGCTCAGGCGATGGCCGACACGAAGGCGTTCACGGTGGTCGGCGGCGGCGACTCCGCTGCTGCCCTCGCCCAGTTCGGTCTCGACGATGAGGTCGACCACGTGTCGACGGGTGGTGGCGCCAGTCTCGAACTGCTGGAGCTGGGCGACCTGCCCGGCCTCGCCGCACTGCGAGCAGCCCCCAATGCCTGATTGCGAGTTGTGCCTGGGCGCTCAGCGGATAGGTCGCTGCGCTCCTTTTCATTCCGCTGAGCTGCCCCGGTGACGATTGGTCGCAGTTCGCCTATCGGCTCACGCTCCTGGCACAACTCGCAACACCACTCGCAATGCCGACCGAACGAAGGAACTGACGACCATGACGATTGAGCGGACCCCGATCATCTCCGGCAACTGGAAGATGAACCTCAATCACTTCGAGGCGATCCAGACGGTGCAGAAGCTGCACTACTCGCTGCCGAAGGAGATCTACGAGCGCGTCGATGTCAGCGTGCACCCGCCCTTCACCGACATCCGCAGCGTGCAGACCGTGATCGAGGCCGACGGTCTCGAACTGCTGCTCGGGGCGCAGCACTGTCACGATCAGGAGAAGGGCGCGTTCACCGGCGAGGTCTCACCGGTGTTCCTGGCGAAGCTCGACGTGAAGTACGTCATCTGCGGGCACAGCGAGCGACGCGACGTGTTCGGAGAGACCGACGAGATGGTCAATGCGAAGGTGCGTGCGATCCTGAAGCACGGCATGACTCCGATCATGTGCTGCGGGGAGTCGCTCGAACAGCGCGAGGCGGAGGAGACCGAAGCGGTCGTGCTCGGGCAGGTCGCCGCCGGTCTCGCGAAGGTCACGGCGGATCAGGTCGCGTCGATGGTGATCGCGTACGAGCCGATCTGGGCGATCGGCACCGGCAGGACGGCCACCGCCGACGATGCCCAGGCCATGTGCCGGGCGATCCGGGTCGCGATCGAGACGCAGTTCGGTGCCCAGACCGCCGACTCCGTTCGCATCCAGTACGGCGGATCGGTGAAGGCGGGCACGACCGAAGAACTGATGCGCCAGCCCGACGTCGACGGTGCGCTGGTCGGTGGGGCGAGCCTCGACCCCGACGAGTTCGCCCGAATCGTGCAGATCGCGGCGACCTGACTCCGGTCCGCGTCAATTCTTGGAACATTTCGACCGGACGTTTAACGCGTTCGAAATGGCCCGATCGCTACCCGCCGGTAGGAAGTGCTGATAGGTTTGGCCAAGGCCCGAATTGCTCGGGGAGGACGATTCGGGTTCGCTGACGCATCGGCGCCGACCGCGAGGCCGTGAACAACTGGAACCTCGTGACGTGCCGAGCGACACGACATACCTCCCTCCACCAATCCCCAGGAGGATCTACGTGAAGACCCGCAGGAGTACCAAACTCTTCGCTACGGTCGCCGCCGCCTCGCTCGTGCTCGCCGCTTGTGGCGGGGACGACGATGACGCCGGTGACGAAGGCACGACCGATGTCGAAGGCACCGCCGACGCCACCGCCGACGAGCCGACCGACGAAGCCACGGCCGAGCCGACCGACGAAGCCACGGGCGAGCCGACCGACGAGCCCACCGATGAGCCGACCGACGAAGGTACGGGCGACCCGGCCCCGGGCGGCACCACCGTCTCGTACGGCAACGCCCAGGAGTTCAGCAACTACAACAACAACCTCGGCACGAGCAACTCGGTCAAGAACTCGATCATCTTGAACGAGGTCCAGCCGAATCCGTTCAACTTCGCCGGCCCCACGGGCGGCCTGGAGATGGACGAAGAGCTGATGGATTCCGTCGAGCTCGTCAGCGAAGACCCGCAGGTCGTCGAGTACGTCGTCAACGCCGATGCGGTGTGGTCCGACGGCGAGCCGATCGACTGTGACGACTTCCTGCTGCAGTACTACGCCAACAACGGCGCGTACTACCAGCTCGACGACGCCGGTGAGATCGTCGTCGACGAGGAGAGCGGCATCGAGGTCTACCTGTTCGACCTCGTCGGTACCACGGGCTACGACCAGATGGAATCGGTCGAGTGCTCCGAGGACGGCAAGACCATCACCGCCACCTACGCCACGCCGTTCGCGGACTGGCAGTCGGTGTTCGGCGGTCAGGTCCCGGCCCACGTCATCGAGCGCGAAGCGGGCGTCGACGACCTCGTCGCGGCGTTCCAGTCCGACGATCGCGAAGCGATCGAGGCCATCGCCGAGACCTACAACACGCTGTACACCGTGAACCCCGGTGAGATCAACCCCGACACGATGCTGTCGGGCGGCCCTCTCGCCTTCGGTTCGTGGGAAGCGGGCGCCAGCTTCACCCTCGTCCCGAACGAGAACTACTGGGGCACGCCGGCGAACGGTGAGGTCGTCGTGCGGTACATCGCCGAAGAGGCCCAGGCCCAGGCGCTCGCCAACGGCGAGATCAACGCCATGGACCCGCAGCCGACGCCTGACCTCCTCGGTCAGCTCGAAGGCATCGACACCGCGGTGGTCGAAACCGGTTCGCAGTACGTCTGGGAGCACTTCGACTTCAACTTCAACATCCCCGCTCTGCAAGACATCCGGGTGCGCGAGGCGTTCGCCAAGTGCCTGCCCCGTCAGCAGATGGTCGACAACCTGATCGCGCCGCTCGACCCGACGGCCGAGGTGTTGAACAACCGCTGGATCCAGCCGTTCGAAGAGGGCTACACCGACAACTCCGGTGGCCTCGCCGAACTCGACATCGAGGGCGCCCGGGCACTCCTCGAAGAGGCGGGCCAGGTCGGTCTGCCGCTGCGGATCGGCTGGTTCGACAACGGTGGCAACCAGCGTCGTACCGACCAGGTCGCACTGACGATCGAGAGCTGCAACCAGGCCGGGTTCGAAGTGACCGACGCCGGCTCGGAGACGTTCTTCGACGTCGAGCTCGCCGCAGGTGACTGGGACATCGCGATGTTCGCGTGGGCCGGTAGCCCGCTCAAGAGCGGTGGCGTGTCGACCTACCAGGCCGGCGCCGGCAACAACGTCGGCAACATCGACATCCCCGAGCTCCAGCCGCTGCTGGAGGAGCTGCTCGTCAGCCCGGACCCCGATGTGCAGATCGATCTGGCCAACCAGATCGACACGATCCTGTGGGAGAACCTGGCCACCATCCCGGTCTTCAGCTTCCCCGGTGTGGTCGCCTACACCGACGATGTCAGCAACGTGATCTACAACCCGTCGCAGAACGGTCTGACGTTCAACGCGTCGGAATGGCAGATCGCCTGACCCTGTCGGTATCGACGTCGCTCTGACGTTGTGACACAGTGACGAGGTGGGCACCGCCGCACGGCGGTGCCCACCTCTTCACACACCCACCCTCATCATGTTCTTCTTCGTTCTCCGTCGGCTCCTCGTCTCGATCCCGATCCTGTTGGCATCGAGCGTGCTCATGTTCTTCTTGGTCACCATCTCCGGTGACCCCCTCGCCGACCTCCGTCAGTCGACGAACCCGAACCGCGATCAGATCATCGCGGCGCGCCGGGTGCGACTGCGCCTCAACGATCCGGTGTGGGAGCGGTACATCGACTGGCTCCAGGGTCTCGTGCGGGGCGATTTCGGCCTCAACCGCGACGGTCAAGAGGTCTCGGCCCTGCTCGGCCAGGCGCTCGGCACCACGTTCCGCCTGATCATCCTCGCGACGATCTTCTCGATCCTGCTCGGCCTCGTGATCGGCATCATCACGGCCGTACGTCAGTACAGCGCCCTCGACTACACGTCGACCTTCGCTGCGTTCCTGTTCTTCTCGCTGCCGGTGTTCTGGCTGGCGGTGATGCTCAAAGAGTTCGGCGCGATCAAGCTCAACAACTATCTCGAGGAGCCCGGCTTCTCGGTGGTCGGCATCATCGTGCTCGCCGTCGTGGGCGGTGTGATCGCCGGTGGGCTGGTCGGCGGTTCGCGACCCCGACGGCTGGCGGCCCTCGGCGCCGTCGCCGTGGTGATCGGCGTACTGCTGGCGGCCCTCGACGCCGCCGACTGGATGTCGAATCCGGGCCTTTCGCTGCCGGTCGTCATCGCCATGTCGATCGCAGCGGGCGCGCTCGCCGCGATCATCTACGCACCGAGCACCAACCGTCCGGTGATGCTGGCCGGAGTGGCCTCCGCCGGCGCCGCGGTCGTCGCCTCGGTGCTGCTCGACGGCTGGATCACCGACATGACCTGGTTCCGGCTGCTCATCTCGATCGTGGCGACCCTCGGCCTCGGGGCCATCGTCGGTGCTGCGCTCGGCGGTGAGATCGACCGCCGCTCGGCGATCCGAGCCGGGATGACCGCCGCCTTCCTCGTGGGGGTGATCGTCGGATTCGACCGATTCATCTCGGCCTGGGAGCCGGGCCGCACGATCGCCACGATCGGACCGAAGACGCCCAACCTCGACGCTCCGTTCTGGGAGACGATGGTCGACTACGCCGGCCATCAGGTGCTCCCGTCGCTGGCGCTCGCGCTGATCGGGTTCGCCACCTTCATGCGTTTCACCCGCTCGTCGATGCTCGACACGCTGAAGTCCGACTACGTGCGCACGGCCAAGGCCAAGGGCCTCCCCGCGACGCAGGTCGTCATGCGGCACGCGTTCCGTACCGCGCTGATCCCCGTGATGACCGTCGTCACGATCAGCTTCGCCACGATCATCGAAGGCGCAGTCATCACCGAGCGCGTCTTCGCCTGGAAGGGTATGGGTTCGCTGTTCGTCGAAGGCCTCCAGAACGTCGACCCCTACCCCGTGATGGGCTTCCTCGTCGTGGTCTCCGTGTCGATCGTGCTCCTGAACGCCGTCGCCGACATCATGTACGCCTACCTCGACCCGAGGATCCGTCGATGAACACCG
>CAXBAZ010000269.1:0-5929 GCA_963973395.1 uncultured Acidimicrobiaceae bacterium | reverse complement strand
GAGACCGGCCCGCGCGGCCTCGCCGCCCGACAGCGACGAGGTCGACTGGTCCAGCAGCCGGTCGGACATGCCCAGGTCGGCAGCGACGGTGCCGATCCGGGCGTCGAGGTCGGCCGCACCCAGCGCCAGCCAGCGTGCAGTGCCCGGTCGTACCGGTCGGCCGTCGCTGCCGACTCGTCGACGAGCAGCGCCGTGGCAGCGTCGAGTTCGAGCTGTGCCGCTGCCACCCCCGTGCGCCGACGGAGCAACTCCCTGACCGTCCCGTCGGAGCGGTCGGGCTCCTGGCGGAGCCAGCCGACGTTGGCCTCCGGGGGCGCGAGCCTGACTTGACCGGTGTCGAGCGGGAGCTCGCCGGCGGCCACGGCGAGCAGCGTCGACTTGCCGACGCCGTTGGGCCCGACCACGCCGACCCGATCGCCCGGGGCGACGAGCAGGTCGATCGAGTCGAGGATCGTGCGGGCACCGCGGCTGACAGTGAGGTCGTGCAGCGAGAGGGTTGCGGACATGCGAGAGAGACTCCAGGAGGATCGACGACGGACCGGGCTCGTCACAGGCGCATGACTCCAGTGTGGCAGAACGGAGCGAGCCGGGTTCGCTCCGTTCTGCCCCAGGAGAGCTCGCGGCGGGAGAGTTTCCTCGGGAGTGGTTGGGCGGTGACGTCCCACCGGCCAGACTCGGAGGGCCCGTGAGCACCGTCACCCTCCGTCCCTGGCAGCGCGCCGCGTTCGACCTCTTTCGTGCCGCCGACGGCCCCGACTTCCTCGCCGTCGCCACCCCCGGCGCCGGCAAGACCGCATTCGCGCTGACGTGTGCCCGCGCCACGCTCGCGGAGCAGACGCGACGACTCGTCGTGGTCGCGCCGACCAGCCACCTCAAGATCCAGTGGTCGCTCGCAGCGCACCGCATGGGCCTCCAACTCGACCCCGACTGGGGCCCCGGACAGGGCATCGCACGGGACGTGCACGGGGTCGTCACCACCTACCAGCAGGTCTCGATGCCGGCGTCGGCCGACGCCTTGCGCGGGGTCGCGGCCGGAGGCATGGTAATTCTCGACGAGGTGCACCACGCCGGCGACGAGCGAGCGTGGGGCGACGGCATCCGCCGCGCCTTCGAACTCGCCGACAAGCGGCTGTCGCTCTCGGGCACCCCGTTCCGCAGCGACAGCGCCAAGATCCCGTTCGTGCGCTACGACGTGACGGCCGAGGGCGACCTGGCCCACGCCGACTTCACGTACGGCTACGCCGACGCACTTCGCGACGGTGGCGTCGTGCGTCCCGTCTACTTCCCCCGGGTCGACGGACAGATGGAGTGGAGCACGCCGTCCGGCGACGTGCTGCGTGCCACCTTCGCCGACGAACTCGCCCGCGACCAGGTCTCGGCCCGACTCCGCACGGCGCTGTCGTTGGACGGCGACTGGCTGCCCACCGTGCTCGGACAGGCGAACGATCGGCTCCGACAGATCCGCCAGGACCAGCGCGACGCGGGTGGCCTCGTGATCGCCATCGACCAGGAACACGCCCAGGGCATCGCGCGGCTGCTCCGCAACCGCTTCGACACGACCGCCGACGTGGTGGTGAGCGACGATCCGCAGGCGTCGCGCAAGATCGCCGAGTTCGCGCAGAACGACCGTCCGTGGCTGGTGGCGGTGCGGATGGTCTCCGAAGGTGTCGACATCCCGAGGCTGCGCGTGGGTGTGTACTCCACCACCACCTCGACCGAGTTGTTCTTCCGACAGGCGGTCGGTCGCTTCGTCCGCTGGCAGGCCGGTCGGCCCACGCAGAAGGCGTACGTGTACGTGCCGGACGACCCGCGTCTCCGCCACCACGCGTTCCGGATCGCAGAGGCCCGCCGGCATGTGCTGCGACCGCCGAGCGAGCGCGACGACGAGTTCCAGAGCGAGCTCGACCGTCAGATCCACGCCGACGACCTCGCCGAGCAGCTCTCGCTGTTCTCGGTCGTGTCGTCGACCGCGACCGGCATCAAGTTCCACGCTGTGACCGAGTCCGGCGTGCAGATGTTCGACGACGAGCCCGATCCACCGTCGCCGGACTTCCACGACGACCCGACGTTGGCGATCGACCTGCCCGACGTACCGACCGAGGCCGGGCTCGTGTCGTGGAGCTCGCTCAGCGTCGCCGAGCAGAAGGACGACCTGCGCACACGCAACGCCGACCTCGCCAAACGCCTCGTCGACATCACCGGCTGGGGCCACGCCCGGGTCCAGGGCGAACTCAACCGGCTCGCCGGTGTCTCGAAGGTCGCCTCCGCGACCGTCGACCAGCTCGAACGGCGCCTCCGCTACGGCGACAGTTGGTACCGACGCCTCAAGCGCAGCTGACTCGGACCGGCATCGACGCCGGTCCGACGGCTCCGGAGAACGCATAGACTGTCGGCATGCCTGCCGCCGGAGAGCATCACCCAGCATTCGAGGAGTACTGCGAGTGCATCTTCGAACTCGCCGAGGACGATGTCGAGATCATCCAGGCGCGCATGGCCGATCGGCTGCAGGTGAGTCGTCCTGCGGTCAGCGAGATGATCCGCAAGCTCGAACACGAGGGCCTGATCACGAATGACGACGGGATCGAGCTGACCGAGTCCGGTCTCGAACTCGCCCAGCGGGTCGTGCGTCGCCACCGTCTCGCCGAACGGTTCCTCACCGACGTGCTCAAGCTGTCGTGGGCCGAAGCCCATCACGAGGCCGGCAAATGGGAGCACATCATGAGCGAGAACGTCGAGGATGCGATGGACCAGATGCTCGGGTCGCCGACCACGTGTCCGCACGGCAATCCGATCCCGGGCAGCGACTACGTCGACCCCGACTCGAAGCCGCTGTCCGAGCAGCCGGTCGGTCAGAAGTTCACGATTCGGCGGATTCCTGAAGAACTCGAGTTCACGCCGGGGTTGCTCGAATTCCTGGAGGAGGCGTCGCTCCGTCCCGGTTGCTCCGGCACGATCACCGCATCGTCTCCCGACGGCACCATGACGGTCGAGATCGAGGGGCGCCACGTGGGGGTCGGCGCCTTCGCGAGCGAACGGATCCTGGTCACCGCGTGACCCTGCGCGCAGCCGGAGCCGTCGCTCTGGCCGCCGTGCTCGCGCTGGGGGCGTGCGGCACCACATTCGTCGACCAAACGGTCGACACCGTCGACACTTCGCCCGACGCGACCACCACCACGCTCGCTCCGGTCGATCGTGACGCGCCGATCGACGAACTGCTAGCGGAGATCGAGCTGCTGATGTTCGATCTCGACCAGCGGATCACCGACGAGGACGGTGCCGTCGACACCCTCGCCCGGATCGACGAACTCTGGGGTTCGGCCGAGCGTCGGATTCGCGCTGCCGACCCGGACGATCTCTTCAACTTCGAGCAGGCGATCGAGCTCGCTCGGTCCGGCGTCGAGCGTCGCCGCCCGGCCGACGCCAGCAAGGGCTACAAGATCATCGCCGACGTCAGCGACGCCTACCTCGGGCGCTCGTGACTCAGCGCCGGGACGACAGGGCGAACAGGCCGGTGACACACGGCAGCGTGACGATCGCGGTCGCCGCCCCGACCGACAGCGACGACGCGGCCAACACGCCGACGAGTGTCGGGATCATGAGCGCGGTCACGCTCGCACCCGTCCGGAGCCACGCGAGGCCGAGCCCGCGGCGGCCCCGGAACTTGGCGGCGTCGTCGTAGAGCTTGGGGAAGAACGTGGAGACCCCGAGACCGGCGACCGCGTAGGCCGCCAGCACCACCCAGCGATTCGGCGCCAGCGCCGCGGTGGCGAGACCGACGCCCGACACGATGATCGCCCATCGGAGCAACCGGTCGTCGCCGATGCGCATCACGACGAGATCGCCACCGAGCCGCCCGACCGTCATGCCGATGGTGAACGCCACGTAGCCCAGGCCGGCGAAGCCGGCCGCCGCGCCGAAGTCTTCGCTGAGCCGGAACGCCGCCCAGTCGGTCGACACCAACTCGACCGTGATCGAACACGCGCCCGACAGGGCCAGGACGAGCAGCGCGATCCGCGTCGCACGTGATCGCTTCGCTCCCCGCCCGCGGTCCGTCTCGTCGTGCTCGCCGTTCGGGTCACGCGTCTCGTCGTCCGTCTCGTCGACGCTCTCGTCGTCTCCCTCGTCGACGGTGAGCAGCCCCCGCCCGACGAACAGCAACGAGCCGATCATCAGCACCGACGCGCAGGTCAGGTGCACCCTGAGCGACACGCCCGCCGACGCAGCCTGCGCCGCCGCGAGCCCGCCGACGACGGTGCCGAGGCTCCAGAGCCCGTGGAGTCGGTTCATGACCGGCGCATGGCGGCGGGCGCTCAACCACGAACCCTGCAGGTTCATCGACACGTCGACCAGACCGTCGGCGACCATCATCGCCGCGGCGCCCACCACGAACACGAACGGCACGGTGGCGAACCCGATCGTCGGCAACGCCGAGACCATGAGCAGGCCACCGACGATCAGCGTGCGCCGCGTGCCGAACCGGGCGATGATCGCCGGCGAGCGCAGACTGCCCACCGTCCCGATCGTGATCGCGATCGTGAGGAGCCCCCCCAATCCGTCGAGGCCGACACCGATCCGCTCGCGGATCTCGGGCAGCCGCGGCACGAACGATGCGAACGCGGCGCCGTTCACGAAGAACTGGGTCGCGACCGATCCGAGTGCCCGCCGGTCGACGGCGCTGAACGATCCTTCGACGACCCGGCCCGAACTCACCCGGGCACCGTACAACCGAGAGGCCGGCCGGCAGCGGTGGCGATCGAACCCATCGCACCGGTCGTCGCCGCGGTCGATACCGTGCTGCCGTGCTCGCCCGCCGCACCACGCTGCTCCTCTGCGGCCTCGCCCTCTACGGCCTCAGCCTGACGCTCCTCGTGCGCGCCGATCTGGGGCTCGATCCGTGGGACGTGTTCCACCAGGGTCTCGCCGACTCGATCGGTCTCTCGCTCGGCACCACGATCGTGCTCACCAGCTTCGCGGTGCTCGCGCTCTGGGTCCCGCTGCGCGAGCGGCCGGGCATCGGCACGGTGGCGAACGCCGTGCTCGTCGGGCTCGGTGTCGAGGTGTTCACGGCGGCGATTCCCGAGGTCGAGTCGATCTGGCTCCGATGCACACTCCTCGTGCTCGGCATCGTGGGCAACGGTGTGGCGACCGGCATGTACATCGGTGCCGGGATGGGTCCGGGACCACGGGACGGACTGATGACCGGCATCGCCCGGCGGCGCGGTTCGATCCGCGTGGTCCGTACGTCGATCGAACTGGCGGTGCTCGCCACCGGCATCGTGCTCGGCGGCACGTTCGGTATCGGCACCGTCGCCTACGCGGTGACGATCGGTCCACTCGCCCAGTTCTTCCTCCCGATCTTCACCCGCATCGGTGTCGCCCCTCGCCGTCAACCGGCCGTCGTCTGACGTCGAGCGGCCGGTCGCCGTCGGCAGTCGATTATCGTCGCAACGTGGACGCGCTCACGTCGGAGTCGATCGAGCGGCTGGAGAAGCTGAACCGGTCGGTGCTCGAGAAGCTCGACGGTCTGAGCGAGTACGAGCTCCGCCGGCCGATGACACCGACCGGCACGAACCTGCTGCGCGTCGTCAAGCACCTCGCGAGTGTCCAAGCCGAGTACTTCGGTGATGTCTTCGGCCGCCCGTGGCCGGAGCCGATGCCCTGGCTCTCCGACGATGCCGACATCAACGACGACATGTTCGCGACCGCCGACGAATCGAGCGAGTGGGTGCTCGACTTCTACCGACGGTCGTGGGTCCATGCCCGGGAGACGTTCGACGTGACCGGGCCGGACGACACCGGGACGGTGCCGTGGTGGCCCCCCGATCATCGTCATCCGACGTTGCACGCGGTCGTGGTGCACATGACCATCGAGACCGCACGTCACGCCGGCCACCTCGACATCGTCAGGGAATTGATCGACGGCCGAGCC
>CAXBAZ010000268.1:0-5939 GCA_963973395.1 uncultured Acidimicrobiaceae bacterium | reverse complement strand
CCAGCCTCCCGGCGACGGGACCTGATCTTGCGCCGGAAAGGGCCGATCCGTCGGGCTCATGATCTCTCGTGTCGGGCCCTCGCGGTGGCCGCTGTCAACGCCCACCAGAACCACCGGGCGGGACAAGGGCGAAGCGGCCGGCTTCGCAACGAGCGCTCCGAAAGGTGCTCAGGATCCTGCACCGGGGTGGTGGTCGGGGAGGTGACCGGGGTGGTGGCTGTCTCACGGTCACGGCATGGACATGGCTCATGGAACCCACGAGGAGCGATTGTTCGCCGCTCACGCGACGCTCCGAGAAGGCGTCGCCGCCCTCACCTCCAGCGAAGACTGGCGGAACCTGTTGAAGATGGCGGGTTCGGTCCATCGGTACTCGCCCACCAATCAGATGCTGCTCGCCGTCCAAGGCGCCGATGGGCTGGTGGCGTCGTTCCACACGTGGAAGCAGATCACCGCTGAGGACGGTCAGCCGTGTCGCATCCGCAGGGGTGAAGCGGCACTGCGAGTATTCGCGCCGATTCGCGCTCGGAACCGCGAGGTCGACCCGGACACGGGCCTCCCGAGCGACCCGGCGATCGTCGGCTACAAGCTCGTTCCGGTGTTCTGCCAGACGCAGCTCGTGTCGCCGCCCGACCTGCCGGCGCAGCCGAGGCTGCTCGAGGGTCAAGATCCGCCACCGGAGTTGTGGGACACGGTGGCGAACCAGATCTACGCGGCCGGGTTTCTGCTGAAGCGCGGGCCGATCGACGGCGCACCGAAGGCGAAGGGCATCACGAAGTTCGTCGAACGAGTGGTGATCGTGCGCGATGACCTGTCGCCGCAGCAGGCACTCAAAACCCAGATCCATGAGCTCGCCCATGTGCTGATGCACGATCCGACGTTGGGGGAGAACAGCGGAGAGCTCCGCGAACGCGTCGAGGTCGAAGCCGAGTCGGTGGCTTTCGTCGTGTGCGACGCACTCGGCGTGGACTCCGCCGACTACTCGATCCCGTACGTGGCCTCTTGGGCGGCCGGTGACCCTGAGCGCATCCAGGAGACAGCGCAGTCGGTGCTGACGACGAGTCGCACGATCATCACCGGCATCGAAGCCGAGCTCGGAGTCGACCTTCGACCGAACCCGATCGCGAAGGCGCTCACGGCATCACAAGTGCGGGAGGAGCAGCCGAGCCGACCGGTACGTCGGGCTACACCCGGCACGGCTGACGCGGTGATCTTCGAGCACCTCGCGGCCGGCGACGTCGACTGGGTGCGGCTCGCAGGGTCGCTGCCGGGCTGCGACGACGGCGGTCCAACCACCCGGTCACTGGTCGGCAAGCCCGGCGGTCAGGCGATCGTGCTCGCCGAGAGCGGCGCCTCCGCCGAAGCGACGGTGGCGGTGCTGCGCGCCGAACATGTCGACGATCGGGCGATCCGCCAGCACATATCGGTCAACATCACCGACACGCTCGGCGCAGTCGGACCGCTCTACCACCCCGAAGAAGTCCAGCAGGCGCTCGCCGCTCCACGGCGCATCAAGGAACTCGCCGACGAACTCGTCGCTGACCTTCTGGTGTCAGCCGGTAAGCACCCCGCCGGCGCACGGCATCTCGCGACGACCAGCAGCCAACCCTCGAACGTGATCAACCTCATCGAAGAACGCCTCCGCCGTCGCGGCGGACATCCCGCCCCGGAGGGGGCCGACCGTCGGGCTGAGCGCGGCCTGACCCTGATCGACGAATGGAGCGGCAGGGGAGCAGGCGCACAGATAGCGCCAACTCCGAAGCCGCCGGCGCCCGAACCACCGCTCCCACCCGAGCCGGCCGCATGACCGCAACCTTGAACGAAAGGAACCAGAGCATGACAAGCACCCAGCACGAAACCGGACCGGACGAGAGCGTCGTGCTGCTGGACGATCTGTCGTCCGAGGAACGTCTGGTGATCATCGGTGAGTTGCTCCAGCAGATAGAGGTCGGCATCCTGGCCGTCGCTGGAGAAATCTCGTGCGAAGACATCGAGCTGCTCGCGTTGGTCTACGACCTCGCCGGACTCCCTGACGAAGCGATCGAGCTCATCTGCATGCACTCCGAGACCGGCCCCGATGACTGACGATCGCCAGTCCCGTCCCTGCCGTGACATGAACGCTGCGGCGTCCGACGTCGCCGGCCCTGAACCGGCGCCCGGCGAGCCCGGCGCAGACAACGAGACGTCCGCCATCGGGAGCAACGACCGTGTCGTTGCTCTGCTCGATCTCATCAGCGTTGAGCTGCTCGAGATGGTCGAGTGCTTCTTGTCGGCCGAACTGGTCGACCGACTCATCGAGCTCTACGACGCGGTCGGGCTGCACGACCTGGCTCAGGACTTCACCGACGAGCTCGACCAAGCCATCCCCGAGGTCGACTGGGACCTCTCGTAGCGCCCGAGATTCAAGTAGACCTTCAGCCGACCACGGCCAACACACCGGCCACGACAAGCACGCGGGCCATGACCCGGAGATGTTCCGGGCCGCAGTCTCGTTCTACCGCGACAACCACGGCATGCCCGAAGAGTTCCCGGTCGACAGCGGCATCGAAGCTCGCGTCGTCGCGCTGCAAGCCCGCCGCCCAACCCTCGAACTCGTAACAGCGAGCAACGCCGGCGTCATCGACCGACTCGAAGTCGGACGCGACGTCAGCCCACCCATCCGCCTCGCGTTCGAAGTGGCAGATGTCGACACCGCCACCACGCGGATGATCGACGCCGGCGCCGGGCCGGTCGCACCGCCGAACGAGACGCCATGGCGATCCCTCAACTCGCGCCTCGACGGACCCGGACCCATCCAATTCCCCGGTTCCAGGAACTTGGCACCGGGCCGTCGGCATAAATGCAAGCGTCACCGGCCGCACCGACCGCTCGACCGGCACGGCTGCGATGAGGTGCAACGTTGCATGCTCACTTCTCTGGCATCGACTCGTCACGGATCACTACCTGAGCCAAGGTGATGAGCGGGAACATGCGCTACTCGGTCGGCGGGTTCAAGCCAGACGATCCGCAGCGATATCGAGCCATCATCGGTGGGATCGTTGCGTGAGGCGCCGGCGGGGTCATGAACCTTGGTCATAGACGACCGTCCAGCGCTCACCTTGGTTCCCGGATCGCATAATGCCCTGACCCGCGATGGCGACATAGACGTCACTTTTCGTGATCAACAGCGCCTGGATCGGGGCACCAAAGCCACGAGTCATTATCCATCGCCCTGAGATGGGGTCAGCGTTGTGCAGCACGCCGTCCGCTCCACCGACCCAGATCCCGCTTCGACCCCACCGCACCACCAACCCACTGCCCGGTCCGGTTGGATCGATCGCCCATGTCCGTCCGCTGTCTCCGCTTCTCAACAGGTTGCCCTCAGGATCGATCGCTGCCATCTGTGTTGCGTCGTCGGGATTGACGGTCAGGTCGCGTAGGGGCTGTTCTGATCGAGTCTGCCAAGTCGTGCCGTTCGGGCTCACGAGCACGCGCGACTTCGTACTGTCGTATGCGACGATGAGCCCGTCGACGAGCGCCAAACTATGGAGATCCGCCTGGCCGAGCAAGGAACGCGATGTCCAGTTTGCGCCCGCGTCAGTGCTCTCGATCAATCCGAGTAGCGGCGGCTTGCCTTCGAGCTGAAAGTCCGACTCGCGAGGACCAGGGTGGCCGCTCGCCAGAAACCGGTCCGGTCCGGCCACCGTGAAGCCCATAGTGTCCTGGTAGCTCTCGCCGACTCGGACCGCTACATCCCTGCCATCGATCCGGAACAATCCGCGATGTGAGGCGGCGTAGAGCCGGTCGTCCTCAGGATTGATGCCAAGACCGTGTATGTGAACGAGCTGGGAGGATTCGCCTTGACCACTGCCCGACGA
The DNA here is from genome assembly GCA_963973395.1 of uncultured Acidimicrobiaceae bacterium. Taxonomy (GTDB): domain Bacteria; phylum Actinomycetota; class Acidimicrobiia; order Acidimicrobiales; family Ilumatobacteraceae; genus Ilumatobacter. Next base: position 2,085 of record CAXBAZ010000268.1, on the reverse strand, counting down.
ATCCTCCCGCAGCGCGACGACTACGATAGCCGTCGCGGCTACTACAGCTAGAAAGAACCCAACGACCAGCACATCCTCGGGTTGGCGCGGTATGTGTCTGCCGAGCGCCATCATGCCAAACTACTACACGGTGTCGACCACGAGCATCGGACGTCTGGGTTGGCTGCACGCCATCCAGCTTTGGATAGGTTCGTCTAAGGACCAGCTCAAGTGGGGGTGCTGACCAGGCCTTTCGCGCTTTGGCACGTGACCGTCGTGCCTCGTCACAGCGCCGAGCGACGCCGCAATTCTCGGAAGACGTGCCGCCTACTCGCGCACGGCCTAAGCCAAGCGGCGATCGTCGCTCCACCTTGGCCGTCGCCGGTTGCGGCCGAGAAAGTCGACGGCACGTCGTCAGGATGCAGCGGAGACGAGGGATGCGGTGACGACGATCACGAAGCCGAGCAGGATTGCCTCGGAAGTGACGATGGCACGGAGACGTTCGATGAGCGCGGGATTGTCGGGGTCGGCCACGAGCCCGGGGAGCAACTTGAAGTGGTTGTACGCGCCGCCGATCAAGGCCAATCCGACGGCTGCGGTCTTGAGGAGTAAGACCTTGCCCCATTCGGTGGAGAAAAGCTCACCGATAGAGTCGAGGACGACGAACGCCATGACACCTCCCGCGGCGAGCACGGCCGCGAGCGAGATGGCCGCGATTCCGGAGAAGCGAACGACCATCTCGAGCGCGCGTGGAGCGATGCCTGCCCGGTGACGGGACCACAGCACTGCCGTCATTGCGACGACACCCCCGATCCAAACGGAACCCGCGACGACGTGCACCGAGTTGACGACGGCATGGAGTGGTCGGGGACCCTTCGACACCGTGTGTCCGTCGAACCAGAATGAAATGATTGCGACACCGATACCGACATACGCGAACACGGAGGCCTGATTTGCGACCCAGCGTCGAACCACGGTTGTCTCTGTCGCGGAATCACGGATTGGTCGAGTCTCGGGTGCATGTCGAGAGTCGCCGTTGTGATCGGTCCGTGGGGGCGGCGCTGTCGAGATCGTCAGTACTGGCCGATCGGCCGCCACGGCCGATCCGACCTGCGATGGCTCCACCGTCCGATGATGATGTTGATGTCTGCGGAGGAGCGGGTCGATCGTGGACGCAGTCCTTGCCGGGGCTGGCTCCATTCGCACCAACCCAGGGCGCATGGGGCGATGGTCTCGTCGTCGCCGTTCGTCGTCGTGCCAGAAGCCCGTAGCGTCCTCGCGTTCGTGCTCAATCGCCGTGTTCACTGCGGCCGAGAGTGAGTGTGCGGGTCGAGGCGCGCGGACGGGCACGGTCACGGCGACGAGTCCGGCGGCGATCGCCATACCGCCGGCACCACGCAGCACGGTCGCGAGCCCCGGCGATGACGCCCTGTAGTCGACGTTCGGTGCATGAGCCACTCGCGCGACACCGATGTACTCCAGTGCTGCTCCCGCCGTGAGCATCAAGCCGAGTACACGCAGTGTTCCGATCGCCCGATCGATCTCTTCGCGCCGCCCCCGCAGCGTCGTCGCGGCAAACGCTGCCCCACCGATCAGCAGGGTCAACGCGGCGAACTCGACGATCCGACCGAGACGAGCGGTCCCTTTACCGGCCGAAGCGGGCTGCGCAGCCATGAATTCGTCCATCGACATGCCTTCTGGCATGCCTGCAGTGTCGGACATCACCATCGTGTCCGTAGCGCCGGTTTCGGGCACGGTTGCCGTTCCAGTTTGTTCCACCCGGTTGGCGTCGGTCGCAGTCGCCGCCGCGGTCGTGGCTCCGCCCGCTGCCTCGACACCGCCTGTCGCAGGTGCGGTGACCGAGAACGAGAATGCACCACCGATCGGATGTGCATCGGGCGCGCTCACGGACCACCGCACGCCAACGGTGCCACCCGCCAACGGTGGATCGAATGTCAAGGTGAACACTTTCTGGTCGGCTGTGACGATGGAGGTGGGAGTCCGCAGCTGACCGTCGGGCAGCAACACGGTGAATCCGTCGTCTGCGGGTTCTGACACGCTCGAGAACTCGATCGTGATCGAGTCGACCGGCTCCGCCAATGTCTG
>CAXBAZ010000267.1:0-5957 GCA_963973395.1 uncultured Acidimicrobiaceae bacterium | reverse complement strand
TCGGATCCCGTCCCGTCCGGCAACGACCGGTTCGAGATCGGCGAGCCGCTGCCTGAGGCGCTCGAGTTCGTCACGGTCGGCGGTACCGATGTTGGCCGCCCGCGCCCGCTCGACCTGGCGCTTGGCCGCCACGCTGCGCAAGAGCCACCCGATGACGATGCCGAGTGCCACGGCGAGGAGCACCCACACGAGGCCCTTCATCAATGTGTACGGCATCAGGTCTCCACCTCGGTCGTCTCACCCATCATGCTGCCATGCGGATCGGCGGATCGGTCGCTTCGCGTCGGTGCCGCTCCGCTGATTCCGCCTCCGGTCGATCGGGAGTCGAGTGGACGGGTTCGCCGGAATCCCGCTGTCCGCTCGACCTCCAGGGCGACATCATGGTGTCGCCACCACCCGGAACTCGACCCGACGGCTGGCACTCTTGTCTTCCACGCCGTCGACGAGAATCGGGCGTTCGCTGCCGAACCCGACCGCTTCGACGATCTCGGGCCGCAGACCACGGTCGACGAGCGCGGCCCGCACGGCCTCGGCACGATTCTGGCTGAGCTGCAGGTTCTCGGTCGCCTGACCGTCGCTATCGGTGTGCCCTTCGACCGTGATCGAGATACCGCCGAAGCGCAGCGCGTCGGTGGCAACCCGATCGATGACCGGCACCGCCGAGTCGGTGAGCACCGCCGAGCTGGGTTCGAAGAGGATCGGATTCTCGGCCACGAAGGCGTTCAGCTGAGCTTCCAGGTCGTCGGCGTCGTCGTCGGAGGCCTCGGGAGCGTTCACGACGTCGGCGTCGACGCCGACCGCCGTCGCGGCGAGCTCGAACGCCTCGCGACCCTCCGCCGAGCGGACCACGCCGTTCGCGTACAGATCGGTGCCGTTGAAGCCGGACTCGCCGGACAGGAGGTTGGCCGGCATCGCCAGGACGAGACCGCCCAGCTGCGCAGCCGTGGCGGCCTCGACCCCTGTGTCGGGATCGACGGTGAGCTCGTCGGTCACCGCACCGGCTCCGACGGCTTCCACCGCGGCGTCGAGCAACACCTGGCGCTCCACCTCGCTGGCCACCACGCCCGTGAGCAGCATCCCGGTGCCGTCGAAGGTGACTGCCGCGGCCGCCAGTTCGGCGGCCGGGGCCGACAGCACGTCGGCGGACAGCAACACCTCGTCGATCACGTGGACGACACCGTTGCTCGCAGCGATGTCGGCGTCGACCAACGCCGCGCCGTTGATCGTGATCGTGTCGTCGACCGAGATGGTCAACGTGCTGCCGTCGTCGGCCATCAGGTCGCCGTCGACCAGATCGCCGCTCGCGTACTCCCCCTCGACGACGTGGTGGTTCAACACCTCGGTGAGCAAGTCGGCGTCGTTCTGCAGCAGGCTCAGCACGTCGGCGGGCACCGCGTCGAACGCGGCGTTGCTCGGTGCGAACAGTGTGATCGGGACATCGGACCGGCCGATCTGGGTGTCGGCCAGCAGCACGGACAGGAACGCCAGAGCGGGGTTGGCCGCGACGACGTCGCTCACCGTGACGAGATCGGCATCCGGGTCGCCCGGTTCGGTATCGCTCGGATCGGTCGCCGGCACGGTGGTCGACGCCACCGTCCGCACCGTGGTCGTGTCGGTGGGGGACTCGTCGGCGCCGGGTGCCGCATCGCCGTCGATCGCCGTGTTGACCCGGCACGATCGATCGAGCTCGATCGCGCGGACGCCCTTGACGTCATAGGCGGCCGCACGCGCGGCCTCGGGATCGTCGAGCGGTGCACCGCAGGTGATGGTGCCGTCCTGCCCCGAGAACGAGGCGGTCAGACCCTCGTATCCGTCAGCGGCGAGCTCGATCGGCACCCGCTGTTCGAGATCGGTCTCGATGCGATCGTTGAAGATCGGAGCGCCGATCACGTACAGCATCCCAGTGGCGAGAGCCCCGAGACCGAGGATGCGGCGCCGGTAGCGAGACGCTGGCTGGGCGGACGGGGACACCATGGCTGCTCACCATCTCAGAGGGCCGACACCGCTTGCAACCTCGTCAACGGAGTGCAACACAAACGTCGGCGAACCGACGTCGCGAGTCAGGTCAGGAGAAGCTCTGACCGCAGCCGCACGTCCGCGACGCGTTCGGGTTCGTGATCGAGAACCCGGATTGATCGAGGCCGTCCTTGTAATCGAGCGTGGCGCCCTGGAGGAGCTGGGCCGATGCGGGATCGACGACGACCTTGGCCTCGCCGAAGCTGGCCTGCTCGTCGTCACCCGTGATGTCGCCGTCGAAGAACATCTCGTACGAGAAGCCGCTGCAGCCACCGGGGCGCACGGCGACCCGGAGCGCCAGTTCGGCGGCACCCTCGGCGTCGAGAAGTTCTTTGACTTTGGAAGCGGCGGTATCGGTCAACGTGATCATCTGCATCCCCTTTGCGGAGTCGCTGGGCTCGAGGTGGAACTCATCGATCAGTCTACCGGCTGACCTCGCCGACGGTGACCTGGCACGGCGTGCGATCGACGACCGTGCAGAACGAACGGACCTCGGCATCGCCCATCCGCCGGACGAAACCTGCGATCAGACCGTGGTGCAGGCTGCAGACGAGATCGGGGTGGGCGACGGCCAGGTCTCCGAACGGGCAGTTCGCGAACGCGATCACCGCGGCATCGGGGTCGTCGGCGTCGTCGGAGACGACGGGGTCGAAACCGAGGATGTCGAGGTCGGACACGATCGCCTCGAGGCTCGACGGCGCCTCGCTGAACCGAGCTGCACGCCCGGCCCCCTCCCCGTCGCCGACGGCCCGGGCGTCCTCGGGTCCCGCTCCCAGCCGTTCGGCCATCGAGAGCACCATCCGCGCCAACATGGGCATCACGGGCGGTTCGAGTCCCAACGACGGTGCGTCGGCAGCCAGCGAGTACCGATGCTGCGGTCGTCCGATCTCTCCCCGACCGCCGACCTCGACGGCGACCAGCCCGGTGTCGCGCATCCGTTCGAGGTGCGGGCGCACCGTGTTGGGGTGCAGGTCGATCGTGTCGGCGATCTCGGAGGTCGTGAGCGGCTTCGCAGCACGGGCGAGTTCGAGATAGATCGCGTAGCGAGTGTTGTCGCCGAGCGTCTTGAACAGGTCGAGCCGGGCGCGCGGGTCCGGCGACGTCTGCTCGGGGGGAACGGCCATGACCCGAGATTACACGGCTGACGCCGGTAAAATGAGCGGCATGACCGAATCCACGTCAGCAGCACCGCCGACCCGCGACGAGGTGATGGCTGTGCTCGGCACGGTGATCGACCCCGAGCTCGGCACCGACATCGTGTCGCTGGGCATGGTGCCAGGGGTGGCGGTCGGCGACGACGGCGTCGTGGCCGTGTCGATCAAACTCACGATCGGCGGCTGTCCGCTGCGTGCCGACATCAAGCGTGAGGTCCAAGAACGTGTCGGCCTCCACCCCGGCGTCACCGACGTGACGATCTCCTGGGGCGAGATGACCGCCGACGAACGCTCCGAGGTGATGGGCAAGGCCCGCTGGAATGCTCGGGGCAACGCACCCGACACCGAGATCCCCGTCACGTGCCAGGTCCTCGCGATCGCGAGCGGAAAGGGCGGCGTCGGCAAGAGCTCGGTCACGGTCAACCTCGCCGCGGCGCTGGCGGCGGCCGGCCACACGGTCGGCGTGCTCGACGCCGACATCTGGGGATTCTCCGTGCCGCGCCTGCTGGGGATCAGCGAACGTATGGAGGCCGAGAACGTACCGGGCTCCGACAAGCCCAAGATCATCCCCAACGAGTTGGCGGTCGGCGACGGTCTCCTCAAGGTCGTCTCGACCGGTTTCCTGGTCGACGAGTCGACCGCTCTGATGTGGCGCGGCCTGATGCTCACCAAAGCGGTCGAGCAGTTCCTCGCCGACGTCGCATGGGGCGAACTCGACTATCTCCTGATCGACATGCCGCCGGGTACCGGCGACGTCCAAATGGGGCTGGCCCGACTCCTGCCCCGGACGTCGATGGTGATCGTCACGACACCGGCGATCGCGGCCCTGAAGGTGGCACAGCGGGCCGCCGACATGGCCAAGCGGAGCTTCCTCCCCGTGGTCGGCGTGATCGAGAACATGAGTGCGTTCATCTGTGACCACGGCGAGACCTACGCGCTGTTCGGTTCCGGCGGGGGCCGAGCGCTCGCCGACGACATCGGGGCGCCTCTGCTCGGTTCGGTTCCGCTCGAGCCCGCGGTCGCAGCCGGCAACGACGCCGGCCGCCCCGTCGCGATCTCCGATCAGAGTGCAGCGGCTCACGTCTTCCGCGAGATCGCCGAGCTGATCAGCTCGGAGATCGCTCCGATCGTGTCCGGTGACGAGGTCGACATGTCCGGCTGCTCGGCCCGCATGCTCGATGCGGTCTCCGCCGCCTTCGACGAACAGGAGACATCCGCCTGACCGACGCGGCGACGTCGGTCGGCCGGCCTCTCCCGCTCCCTCCGGTCAGCGGGGCGAGCCGATGACGAACTCGGGCTCGGGCAGCTCGTCGTAGCCCGGATCCTCGGGCCGGAGGATGCCGACGACCGCGCCGGCGTCGTCCAGCCGGACCTTCGGCAGCACCGGCCGTGGTACACCGACGCGCTCCGCCGACGCGAGCGCGGCATCGGCGGTGGCATGCGGTTCGAGGAACCGGAGACTGGCGACGGTCGGCGGGAACATCTGCAGTTCACCGTCCTCCCACATCCGCAGCGCATCCGCCGGCCTGACCCACAGGCTCGCGATCGTCTCGCCATCGTCGTGCAGCGGTTCTTGCGCGTCGGGCGCCTTGGTGACGAAGAAGCGGGTGTCGAACCGTCGACGCTCGCCGACCGGTGTGACCCAGTGGTCGACCAGATGCATCCTGTCGACCATCAGCATCAGCTCCTCGCGTTCACACAGCTCCGACAACGACACGGTGCCGTCGTGCACGTGGTGCCGGGCCGCACCGAACCGATCGGCCACCGTCTCGTCGTCGAACCGGATGACGTCGGGTTCACCGCGGCGATGGGCGAGCAACACTCCGGCCTCCTCGAAGCACTCGCGGGTCGCGGCCACGAGCCACGCCAGGCCACCGCGCTCGAGACCCATCCGCGCCGAGGCGGTCGCGTCGTCGAGGACGTCGCAGATCGGCTCGAAGACCTCACCGTGGTCGTCGTCGTCGACCTTGCCACCGGGGAAGACGTACTGACTGCGGGCGAAGGCGGCACCGTGGGTGCGCTGCAGCATGAAGACCTCGGGCCCGGCGTCGGCGTCGCGGACGAGCATCACCGTGGCCGCCGGACGGATCGGGATCGAGGAGGCGAGCACTGGCTGGTCATCGGTCACGACGGCGACCGTACCCAAGGCCCCGGCGCGGGGAGCAGCCGGGCCGGGATCCTCGAGGGTCAGAACAGTTCCGTGATCGCGGCGCGCAGTCCGTCGGCGTCGATCTCGCCGGTCTGGCGCAGGATGCGGCCCGCCTCGTCGACGAAGAGGGTGACGGGGAATGCGACGACGCCGATCGCGGCCGTGAAGTCGCGATCGGGATCGCGCCACAGGTCGTATCCGACCCCACGCTCCGACGCGAACCGCTGCATCGCCTCGACGGTGTCGAACGGATCGATCCCGACGAAGCGGACACGATCGCCGACCTCGGCGTGCACGGTGGCGAAGTCGGCCAGCTCGCGGCGACAGGGTGGGCAGTTGGCGAACCAGAGGTTGACCACCAGCGGCGTCCCTCTGAAGTCGGCGAGCCGGACCTCGGCACCGTCGGTGTCGAGCATCGCGATGTCGGGCACCGTCTCGCCCGCCACGTCGGCGTTCACGCCGGCGAACGGCTCCTGGTAGACGCCCGGCACGTCGAGCAGCACGTCGCCGTCGACCGCCGGCTCGTCGTCGAGGACACGGGCGAACCAGGTGCCGCCGACGACCGCCAACGCCGCGGCGCCGACGCCGGCACCGCCCGCGGCGAGCAGCGTTCGACGTGAGACGTCCATGCCGTCAGG
>CAXBAZ010000266.1:0-5981 GCA_963973395.1 uncultured Acidimicrobiaceae bacterium | reverse complement strand
GACCATCGGGGCGAGTACGGCGGCGGCGATCACCATCCGGCTGGTCGACCCGAGCCAGACGGGAAACGAGCGTCCGACGATACGGCTCACCGGGGTGGCCGAGCCGAAGCACGCCATCCCGGCGAGCATCAGCATCGCGGTCGTCGCGCTCAGGCCGGAGCTCGACGGCCCGGCTCGGTCACGCTTCGTCGCCATGTCGGAGCGCTACCCGTTCGGCCTGGACGCCAACCGACCCGATGCGGTCGTGCGGCGTGGGCCCGAGTGGGCCACGATGCAGGGATGTCCGACGAGCATCTCCTTCGAACTGCCGCCCACCATGCCGTCGAGTTCAGCGCCATGATCGACGCTCGTGCCGCTGCGCCGACACCCGTCGCCATCGACGGGCTCGTGGCGTTCGACGAGCCGCTCCCCGACTCACCGACCGACCCGGGCGCCACCATCGAGCTGCTGGCAACGGTCGGCGGCCCGGCCGCGATGGGTTCGACAGGGCCCAACTACTACGGCTTCGTCAACGGCGCCACGTTTCCGGTTGCGCTCGGGGCGTCGTTCCTGGTCGACGCCTGGGACCAGAACGCCGCGCTGCCGGTGATGTCGCCCGTGTCCGCGGCGGTGTACGACGTGACGCGCCGCTGGCTCGTCGACCTGCTCGGACTCCCGAGCCCGACCTATGTCGCCTTCGTGACCGGCGCGACCGTTGCGAACGCGAGCTGCATCGCCGCCGCCCGTGACGATCTGCTCGCCCGGGCCGGGTGGGACGTGCAGAGCGACGGGTTGTTCGGCGCCCCCGAGATCGACGTGATCGTCGGCGCCCAGGCGCACAGCACGCTGCGCAAGTCACTCGGCCTTGTCGGGCTCGGCCGCGATCGGGTGACGATCGTGCCGGCCGACGACCAGGGCCGAATGCTGGCCGACCACCTGCCGGAGCCCGGATCGCTCCGTGGGCCCGTGCTGGTGTGTGCGCAGGCCGGCGAGGTGAACACCGGCGCGTTCGACCCGTTCGATGAGATCGCCGAGTGGCTCACCGGCATCGACAACGGCTGGCTGCACGTCGACGGAGCGTTCGGACTGTGGGCGCTCGCCGATCCGACACGAACACCGCTCGTGGCCGGTCTCACCCGCGCCGACTCGTGGGCGACCGACGCACACAAGTGGTTGAACGTCACGTACGACTGTGGCATCGCGTTCGTCGCTCGTGAGGGAGCACTCCGACGGACGTTCAGCGCGGTGGCGGGCTATCTCCCACCCGAGTCCGGATTCGAGGCGATGCACCACACGCCGCAGTCCTCGCAGCGTGCCCGCCAGGTCGAGGTGTGGGCGGTGCTGCGGACGCTCGGCCGATCGGGGGTGGCCGACCTGGTGCAGCGAGCATCGGCGTGCGCCGTCGTCATCGCCGAGCGACTCCGATCGGCCGGGTTCGACGTGCTCAACGAGGTGGTGCTCAACCAGGTGTTGATCCGCTACCGGGACGGTGCCACGACCGAACAGCTCGTGGCTGCGATCCAGGCCGACGGCCGCATCTGGTGCGGGGTCACGACGTGGCGGGGCGAGACGGCGCTGCGCATCAGCGTGTCGTCGTGGAAGACCACGCCGGGCGACGCCCGACGGGCGGCCGACGTGATCGCTGAATGTGTCGCACGCCTCCAGGTCCATCCGTGACCGCTCCGCCCCGACGCGAGTGCTGCAGGTTCGCGATGATGCCCTGATGGGGGAAGCGGTTCGGGACACCACGGAGGGCCACGTCCGGCGGCTGACGCTGTGTCGGGCGGGCCGCTACAACACGATCACACCGCAGCTCCGCGACGAACTGCGGGCGGCGATCGACGCCGCCGAACGCGACCCGGACGTTCGGGTGATCCTGCTCGACGCCGAAGGCCCCGCGTTCTGTGCCGGCTACGACCTCGACTGGGGCACGGGCGCCCAGGCCGACGAAGAGGCCGGCGACGCGCCCGTCTGGGACTCCGTGCGCGACCAGCACATGATCCGCTCGTTCGCCGACACCTGGGCCAGGCTGCACGACTGCTCGAAGCCGACGCTCGCCGCCGTGCAGGGCTGGTGCATCGCCGGCGGCACCAACATCGTGTTCAACGCCCATCTGATCGTCGCCGCCGAGTCGGCCCGGTTCGGCTACCCACCGTCGCGCGTGTGGGGCGTGCCCGAGGCGCCGTGGAACTGGGTGGCGCGCATGGGCATCCAGAACGCCCGCCGCTACATGCTGACCGGCGACGAGTTCACCGCGCACCAGGCGCTCCGGATGGGGGCCGTGCTCGAGGTCGTGCCCGACGACGAACTGCACGAACACACGATGGAGCTCGCCCAGCGCATCGCCCGTGTACCGGGCAACCAACTCGAGATGATCACCTGGTCGCTCAACGCCGTCGCCGACGAGATGTACGACCCGCCGGCGTCGCGACGGCTCGGCACGCTGTTCGACGGTGTCGCCCGCCACACGGAGGAGGGTCTCGGGTTCGTCGCTCGCTCGGGCGAGGTCGGCATCCGTGAGGCCGTACGCGAACGCGACCGGCCGTTCGGCGACTACGGGGAACGGCCCTCGTGACACGACGCCTGGTCGGCAAGGTGTGCGTCGTGGTGGGCGCGGGCCAGCAACCGGGCCCGACGATCGGCAACGGCCGCGCCACGTCGATCCGGTTCGCGCAGGAGGGCGCCCGGCTGCTGCTCATCGACCGTGACGCCGATGCGGTCGCGCAGACCGTCGCCGCCATCCGCGCCGGCGATCCGGCCGGCGACGTGACGATCGAGGTCGAGTCGGTCACCGTCGACATCACGACCGACGACGCGCCCGCAGCGATCGTGCGCGCCGCACTCGACCTGTACGGCCGGATCGATGTGCTGCACAACAACGTGGGCATCGGTGCCGGCGACGCCCCGCCGCACCGGCTGACCGACGAGGCGTTCGACCGCATCATCGATGTCAACCTCCGCGCGCTCTGGCGCACCTGTCGCGAGGCGATCCCACCGATGCGCGAGCAGGGCTCGGGTGTGATCACGAACGTCTCGTCGATCGCGTCGGTGGCCGGCAACATGATCGCGGCCTACCGGATGTCGAAGGCCGGAGTCGATGCGCTGACCAAGAACCTCGCCGTGACCAACGCCGAGCACGGCATCCGGGTCAACGCGATCCTGCCGGGCCTCATCGACACGCCGCTCGGGGTCGACTCGGCGGCCGCTGCGATGGGGATGGATCGTGACGTGCTCGCGCAACGCCGGGCCGCCTCCGTGCCGATGCGGCACCAGGGAACCGCATGGGACGTCGCCAACGCCGCACTGTTCCTCGCCTCCGACGAGGCGGCGTTCATCAGCGGAGTCTGCCTCCCCGTCGACGGGGCTCAGTCGGCCCGCGTCGGGTGACGTCGCGACACGATCCGGATCAGCGGTGCAGACGTTCGTGCAGCACGGCGTCGAGCAGTTCGGGTGTGGCGGCGACGATCGGGGCGCGGCGGGCCTCGTGATCGAGCACGCACAGCTCGCGGCCGTGCACCTCGGCGGCCACTCCCCCGGCTTCCTCCAGGATCAACACCGATGCCAGGTAGTCCCACACCCCGTGTCCGGCGTCGTGCATGTCGCACCACGCGTCGGTCACGCCGCACGCGACGGCACAGATGTCGGGTGCCGACGCACCGAGCGCCCGGAACTGCGCCCAGCCGTAGTCGTGCGTGGGCAGGCCGGACACGCCCAGGATCGCGGCCCCGAGTTCGGTCCGGCCGGACGGGGAGATCGTCACGCCGTCGCGCTCGGCCCGGCCGCCGCCACGGACGGCGGAGAAGCGCTCGCCGGTGGCATGGTTGACCATCAGGGCCGCCGCGGGGCCGTCATCGTCGACGAGGCACAAGGCCGAGCCGTACCAGGGCACGCGTCGCGAGGCGTTGGTCGAACCGTCGAGCGGATCGACCACGACGATCGGCGCCGAGTCGGAACCGGGCGGCCCCGTCACCCCGCTCTCCTCCGACAGCACGCGGTAACCGACCCGGTACAGCACGTCCAGACAGGCTGCGTCCGCGTCGAGATCGACGGCGTACTGGCCGTCGCGCCGGCCGGACGCACCCCAGTCGGTGTTGGCCCGCAGTACCGCCGCGACCTCGTCGGCGGCACGATGGAACGTTTCGACGGCCTGTGGCAGCTTGGGATCGATCACGTCGCCCGACGGTAGTGTCCAAGGCGTGGCAGTCATCGACGTAGCGGGTTTCGTCGCCGATCTCAAGAGCCAGGCGATCGACCACGGGTTCCACGTCCACGACGAACGTCACTTCGTCGAGACCTACTCGTTGCGCCAGCTGTGGGAGGTCGATCTCCACCCCGAAGAGGCGTGCGCCGGTCCGATCGACCTGCACCTGTCGCTCGACGTCGATCCCCGAGCACTGCTCGGCTTCGAGGACGAGGTCATGAAGATGGACGACCTCGACGACGAACCACCACCGGGGTTCACGTTCCCGCTGCTCTTCACCTGGACCCTGCCACCGCTGACGAATCCGCCCGACCTGCTCGTGCTGGCGACCGACGTCGCCGGCGTCGGCGGGCCCGATCTGCCGGTCGAGGTGTCGGCGATCGACTCGTTCGCGAGCGTCACCGATGCCGCCGAACGAAGCCTCTCGCTCGTCGCCCGCATCGCCGTCGATCTCGCCGACGTGTACATGAACAACGACGGGTCCGTCACGCAGGCCCTCGAACGGTGCAAACATGTGAGTCTGTACCTGCTCGAGCGAGCCGATGCCTGGCTCGGCGACGACTTCTGACCGACCGGCACCGCGACCGATCACCCACGACCCTCACCCACGACCCTCACCCACGACACCACGCCACGACAGAGAGACGGACATGGAACTCGAAGACCGAGACGGCCTCACGGTGGCCGAGCTGATCGACATGCTGAGTCATCATCCCGGCGATGCGGTGGTGGAGATGTCGATCATCGCGCCGATCCGCGACGGCGACGACGACATCACCGTCGACCGGTACAACGTCGACGGTGTGATGCCGTGGAGCGACGAGGACGGCGACGGCGACGTCGTCTGGTTGATCGGCGGCGAGGACGCCGACGTCGATGTGTTCATCGACACGATCGAACAGCCCGCCGACTGACTCACCGGCACCGCCCACCACCTGCCCGGCATCGTCCCGGTCCGCACCCACGGCGCACCTCACGCCACGTGAGAGTGCGAACTCTGATAGTGCGGATTACCCTTGGCGCATTCGCTGACGAGCGCGCAGGCGACGAGGGCTGCGAGGAGGTGGCGGGTTGCCGAACGAACTGATGTCGTGGACGCTCGAAGCTTTCGACCGCCTCAGCGACGGATGCATCGCCCTCGATCCCGAATGGCGCTACACGTACGTGAACGCGGCCGCCGGTGAGATCCTCGGTCGAGAGCCCGACACCCTCATCGGCCGACACGTGTGGGCCGAGTTCCCCACCCCCGCCGACAATCCGTTCCGGGTCGCGTATCAAACGGCCATGTCGCAGCAGCACACCGTCACCGTCGAGTCGTTCGACGACGTCGGCGGACGCTGGTACGAGAACCGGATCTATCCCTCCGACGCCGGCTTGACCGTCCTCTTCATCGACGTCACGGCGCGGAAGACGGCCGAGATCCGCGAACAGGGCCAGAATCGGATCCTGGAGGGCATCGCCGAGCACCGCCCACTGTCCGAGAGCCTGACCGAGATCGCCCTGCTCCACGAGATGCTCGACCCGTACGCCGCGTGCTCCGTCCTCCTGGTGACGCCCGACGGCAGACACGTGCGACACGGTGCCGCCCCGAGTCTGCCCGATGCGTTCACCTCGTCGATCGACGGACTCGCGATCGGTGAGGGCCACGGATCATGTGGCGCAGCGGCGGCGACCGGCCGTCAGGTGATCGTCGGTGACATCGAGACGCACCCGAGCTGGGAGAACTACCGTCACCTGGCGTTGCCGCACGGCCTCAGGGCCTGCTGGTCGACCCCGGTGTTCGGCAGCGACGGCGACGTAC
>CAXBAZ010000265.1:0-5985 GCA_963973395.1 uncultured Acidimicrobiaceae bacterium | reverse complement strand
AGACCACGGGCACGGTCGCGGACGAGTCCGCGAGCCGCATCGATCCGAGTGTGATCACCACGAGGAGGAGGAAGAAGCCGCCCGTGCCGTACAGGGCTGCCTCCACGCCACTGAGCGCGATCAGCGCCTGCGCGCCGACCGAGCCGAGGATCAGCCCGATGCCGGCGGCGATCTCGATCACGGCATACACCGATGCGAGGATCTCCGGCGGAGCGGAGCGGTGCAGCAGCACGTCGGCCACCAGATCGATCACGCTCCGCGAGATCCCGATCAGCGGTAGCAGCACGAACGCCGCCACCACCGTGAGGGACGCCCCGAGCGTCGTCGCGAACACCGCCACGAGCAGCATCGCTCCGACGAGTACCGGTGCCAGGCGGTCGAGACGGATGAGGAACGTCGTCACCACACCGCCGGCGAGGGCGCCGATGCCGACCATGGTCAGCAACAGGCCGGGCCCCGAGTCGCCGAGGTCGAGTCGATCCTCGGCCGCCACCACCACGATGATGTCGAGCGCACCGACGACGAAGTACTGGGCCCCGGCCACGAAGAGCACGCCCAACACACCCGGGCGGGATCGGAGGCCACGGACGTTGTGGACGACCCGGCGCACGCTGCCCCGTGAGCGATCGACGGCGTCGCCGCCGCCCGGGGGGTCGACGAGGCGCGGCAGCAGTGTCACCGCGGCACCGAGCGCCGCCATGCCGGCACATCCGGCGAGAACTGCCGCCGAGCCGCCGAACGCGAGCAGCCCGGTCGCCGCGAGTGGGCCGAGCAGGGCACCCAGGCTCTCCGCGTAGCCGGTCCACAGGTTGCCAACGGCGAGTTCACGCGTCGACCGCACGATGGCGGGCAGGATCACCGCGCCGGAGGTTCGCAGCGTCGTGACCGCACCCACGCCGACCATGCTCGCTGCGACGACGATCGGGAGGGCGGCACCGCCGGCGACGGCGAGAGCGGCGGTGCCGTAGCCGGCGACCTGCACGGCGAGACCCCCGAGGCGCACCCGGCCGGGTGGGAGACGTTCGGCGAGGCTTCCGGTGAAGAACGCCGCGGTGATGTACGGCACGAGCAGAGCGATCGACGCGAGTCCGGTCGCGCTCGCACCGCCGACCTCGAACGCGTACACCAGCACGCCGATGAACACCGCCCAATCGGCTGCGGTCGAGGTGAGGTGGACGACGACGTGCCGGATGAGGTCTCCGTTGCCCAGGGCAGCACGCTGGGCGCGATGGGACGCGTCGGACGACGACGCTGACACCGGAGGCCCCACCACGCTCGGCATCATCGCGCACCGGGAGCAGCGCACGATGACCGGCATCCGAAGATGACCGCACACGACGGTCGCGCTACCGTTCGCGGCCATGCAGGGACTGATGCAGGACGTGCCGCTCACGATCACCCACCTCTTCGATCGAGCCGAGCGATATCACGGCCACAAGGAGATCGTCACGGCGACCGGCACCGGGCGTGAACGGACCACGTATGCGGACTGGGCCGAGCGGACCCGGCGCCTGGGTGGGGTGCTCGACCGGCTCGGCATCTCCGCCGACGGTCGTGTGGCGACGTTCGCCTGGAACACTGCACGCCACCTCGAGCTCTACTTCGCGGCGCCGTGCACGGGGCGCGTGCTGCACACGCTCAACATCCGGCTGTTCCCCGACCAACTGACGTACATCGTGAACCATGCCGACGACGAGGTCATCTTCGTCGACCGCTCGCTGCTCGCGCTCCTGGCGCCGCTGCTGTCCACCTTCGACAACCTCAAGTACCTGGTGCTCATGGACGACGGCGCCGGTGACATCCCCGATGATCTGGCCGGCCACGAGTTGCTCGACTACGAAGCGCTGTTGGCGACCGCCGACCCGGTCGAGTTCCATGTCGACGACGAGCACCGCGCCGCGAGCATGTGCTACACGAGCGGCACGACCGGCAACCCGAAGGGTGTGCTGTACAGCCACCGCAGCACGTTCCTCCACACGTTCGGCGCGATGACCGTCGACAGCCTGGGAGCCCGGGAATCCGATGTCATCCTGCCGGTCGTACCGATGTTCCACGCCAACGCCTGGGGCCTCGCGCACGCCGCCGTGGCCGCTGGGGCGTCGCTCGTGATGCCCGGCGCCGATCTGTCCGGTCCCGCACTGGCCGATCTCATCGTCGACGAACGTGTCACGGTCGCAGCGGGCGTGCCGACGATCTGGATGCAGGTGCTGCCTGCCCTCGACGGGCGTGACACGTCGAGCCTGCGCGCGATCCCCTGCGGCGGCTCGGCCGTGCCGCGTGCGCTGTCGGAGGCGTATCGCGAGCAGCTCGGCAAGCCCATCCTGCAGGCGTGGGGCATGACCGAGACGAGCCCGATCGCAGCAGTGTGCCACCTCGACGTCGACGAGGCGAACCTGCCCGTCGACGAGCAGGCCGACCTCCGCACGATGGTCGGCCGGATCAGCTTCGGGGCGGAGATGCGCGTCGTCGATCCCGACTCGCAGGATCCGGTGCCGTGGGATGCCGAGAGCAGCGGTGAACTGCAGTGCCGCGGCAACTGGATCGCGGCGACGTACTACCACGACGAGCGCGCCGGCGAGAGCTTCACCGACGACGGGTGGCTGCGGACGGGTGACGTGGCGACCGTCGACGAGCGCGGGCGCATCCGCCTGGTCGATCGGACCAAGGACCTGATCAAGTCGGGCGGCGAGTGGATCTCGTCGGTCGAACTGGAGAACGAGCTCATGTCGCACCCGAAGATCGCGGAGGCCGCCGTGATCGGCGTGTCGCATCCCCGGTGGTCGGAGCGACCGCTGGCGTGCGTGGTGCCGGCGCCCGGCGCGGAACTCACGCGCGACGAGGTCATCGACTACCTGGCGGGCAAGGTCGCCAAGTGGCAACTGCCCGACGACGTCGTGTTCATCGACGAGGTGCCGAAGACGAGCGTCGGCAAATTCTCGAAGAAGACGCTGCGGGATCGTTTCGAGTCGTACGAGTTGCCGACCACCTGACCGGAGGTGGTGCTCGCCCTTGACGGTGAGACGGATTCTGTCTTAGTGTCTCACCCGTGCGCACCCATGCCGCTGAAGCCCGGATTCTCGATGCTGCCAAGGCGTGCTGTGAGCGGTGGGGCATCGACAAGGTCACGGTCGACGACATCGCCGCGCGTGCCGGTGTGTCTCGGGCGACGTTGTACCGGCTCTTCCCCGGCGGCAAGGACGTGCTGTTCGAGGCCCTCAACGCCCGCGAACGGGCCGACTTCTTCGACACCCTGACCGCCGAGGCCGGCGACACGACCGACTTCGAGGACCTCGTGGTGACCCTGGTCGTCACGGCGACGCGCGAACTCCGCGCCGACGATCACCTGGCGGTCATGCTGGCATCCGAACCGGGAGCGGTGTTGAGCGAACTCACCGTCGACGGGATGCCTCAGATCATCCGGGCGGCGACCGACTATCTCGGCCCGATCCTCAAGCCGTTCCTCGATCCCGAACACGCCGAGCCGCTGATCGATCTGCTCGTGCGGGTCACGATCTCGTACTTCCTCTCCCCGAGCGACCACGTCGATCTCGGTGACGTCGAGTCGGCCCGTGCGTTCCTCCGCCCCGGCCTCGCCGTGCTGTCCCCATCCATCCGCCGCCCACCTGAAGGAGCCCATTCATGAGCGTCACCCATTCCAGCCACGAAGACATCATCGGTCGCGACGACATCAACGACGTCGAAGCGATCCTCTCGGTGGTGAACACCGACGTCGACGAGGTCGAGCACGTCGTCAAGGACAACGCCGACGCGATCTTCACGTGGGACTACTCGCTGGCCCGCCCGCAGCTCCGCAAGCTGTACGAGAAGGCCAAGGTCGGTCAGTGGAACGCCACGACCGACCTCGACTGGGACACGGAGATCGACGTCGAGAAGGTCGTCTCCGCCGATCGTGCCGCCGAGTCGGCCGGCTTCACCGCCGATCACTACCAGGGCACGGTCGTCGAGAAGTGGGGCGACAAGGAGTGGCTCGAGTTCGGTATCGACCAACGTCGTTGGACGCTGTCGCAGTTCCTGCACGGCGAGCAGGGTGCGCTGCTGTGCACGGCCAAGATCGTCGAGACGGTGCCGTGGTACGACGCCAAGCTCTACGCCGCGACCCAGACGATCGACGAGGCCCGGCACGTGGAGGTCTTCCACCGGTACCTCGACGAGAAGATGGGTGGCACCTTCCAGGTCAACGCCCACCTGCGGATGTTGCTCGACGACATCATCGAAGACTCTCGCTGGGACATGACCTACCTCGGGATGCAGGTGATGGTCGAGGGGCTGGCGCTGGCCGCGTTCGGTTTCATGCACCAGATGACCGAGGAGCCGTTGCTCAAGAAGATGCTCCGCTACGTGATGAGCGACGAGGCGCGCCACGTGGCCTTCGGTGTGCTCTCGCTCAAGGAGGTCTACGACGGCATGAGCGACGCCGAGATGAAGGACCGCCAGGAGTTCGCGTTCGAAGCGGCGATCCGGATGCGTGACCGCTTCCTGAGCCAGGAGGTCTGGGAGCGTCACGGTGTGAACCCGCGTGACGTGGTGCCGCTCGTGCTCAAGGATCCGACCCGCGACGTGTTCCAGATGATGCTGTTCAGCAAGATCGTGCCGAACTGCAAGAAGCTGGGCCTGCTCGATCGCAACGATCAGTGGTTGCGGCGCCGTTTCGAGGAGATGAACGTGATCCAGTTCGAGGACTGGGAGGACACCGGTTCGGAGTACATCAAGTTCGAACTGGATGCCGACGCCCCCGACCCGATGTCGCAGGGCGCCGAGGCCCCGGTGGCCGGCGCCTGACACCGACCCCTCTGTCACCGGCCGAACTGTCACCGGCCGAACTGTCACCGGCCAACCTGTCACTTGTAGACAAGTGACATACAAGTTGGGTACCATCGACGTATGTCGGACGTCGACTGGGACCCAGCGCAGTACGAGCGGTTCGCCGCGGAGCGGGCACAGCCGTTCTGGGATCTCGTCGACCTGATTCACAGAGGGGCGATCGAGCGCGCCGTCGATCTCGGGTGCGGCACCGGGGCACTCACCGTGTCCGCCGCCGAACGTCTCGGCATCGGGCACATGACCGGCATCGACAATTCGCCGGCCATGCTCGAGGTCGCCGAGACGCGCGGGCGGGTCGAGGTCGAGTTCCGGTACGGCGACATCTCCCGCTGGACGTCGGCGGGCGATCACGACCTGGTGCTTGCGAACGCAGCGCTGCAGTGGGTGCCCGACCACCGTGCCGTCCTCGAACGCTGGGTCGGCGCGCTCGCAGCGGAGGGGCAGCTCGCCGTGCAGGTGCCCGCCAACCACGACCACCCGTCGCACCTGGCGAGCTCGGACGTCGCTGCTCGCGAACCTTTCCGGTCCGCACTGGGCGGTCGGCCACCGCCCGACCCGGTCGCGGCCAACGTGCTGGCGCCCGAGCAGTACGCCGAACTGCTCTACGAGCTCGGCATCGCCGAACCGCACGTCCGGTTGCAGGTGTACCCGCACGTGTTCGAATCGTCGGCCGACGTCGTCGAGTGGACGCGCGGCACGTCGCTCACCCGGTTCTTCAAGCGGCTGCCCGTCGAGTTGCACGAACCGTTCGTCGAGGCCTACCGGGACGAACTGCTCGAGCGGATCGGCCGAACGAGCCCGTACTTCTACGCCTTCAAGCGAATCCTCATGTGGGGTCGTCTCCAGCGTGGACGGTAGATCGCACGGTCCTCCCCGGGCGCCCTGCCCGACGTGGCCGCACGCGCTCCGGCTGCCGTCACCGCCGGCTCGGGGGCGGTGACGTGGCGTCGCGTGGCGGTCGTGTCGCGACGACGCCGTACATGGTGAGTGTCATCGAGAACCGGTTCCGACGTGCGGCGCGCTCGATGGTCGACACGAACCGTTCCCGGTCGACGGGTGCGAGCTGACCTCTGGCGATCAGGTCGTCGGCGAGGCTGGGCATCGAGAAACACCCGTCCGGCGCGGGTGTCTCGTCCGGATTCC
>CAXBAZ010000264.1:0-5985 GCA_963973395.1 uncultured Acidimicrobiaceae bacterium | reverse complement strand
GACGAAGAAGACGGCGGCCAAGAAGGCCCCGGCCAAGAAGGCGCCGGCCAAGAAGACCCCGGCCAAGAAGGCGGCGGCGAAGAAGCGTCCGGCCGGGAGGACGTCGGCGAAGAAGAGCTCCGGTTGATGCGCGTCGTCACCTGGAACGTCAATTCACTGCGCGCCCGGCTCGAACGGGTGGAGGAGTGGGTCGCTCAGGTGCAGCCCGACGTGCTGTGCATGCAGGAGACCAAGCTCGCCGACGACGCGTTCCCCGCCCTGGCCTTCGAGGCGCTCGGCTACGAGACCGCCCACTACGGGCAGGGCCAGTGGAACGGCGTCGCGATCCTGTCGAAGGTCGGCCTCGACGATGTCGTCACGAACTTCGCCGACGGCATCGAGCCCGACCCGGACGCCCGGCTGATCACCGCCACGTGCGGCGGCATCCGGATCTCGTGCTGCTACGTGCCGAACGGTCGAGCGCTCGACGACCACCACTACACCTACAAGTTGAGTTGGCTCGACCGGTTGCTCGACCATCTGGGCCGCGACACCGACCCCGGGTCCGACGTGATCGTGGCGGGCGACTTCAACATCGCGCCCGAAGACCGTGACGTGCACGACATCACGAAGATGCAGGGCGCGACGCACGTGAGTGCGCCCGAGCGCGAACGGCTCGCGGCGCTCGAAGCGTGGGGCCTCGCCGACCTCTTCCGGCAGCAGCACCCAGACGCCGGCAAGGTGTTCTCGTGGTGGGACTATCGTGCCGGCGACTTCCACCAGGGCCGTGGTCTCCGGATCGACCTCGTCCTCGCCTCGTCGAGCGTCGCCGGACGATGCGCATGGAGCGCGATCGATCGCAACGCCCGCAAGGGCAAGAGTCCCAGCGATCACGCCCCCGTGATGGTCGACCTCACGAACTGATCGACACGTCGGACAGCGCTGCGTCGATGCGGTCGAACAGGCGCTGCGAGGTCAGTGCCCCGAGTCCCGTCAGCTCGTCGAGTTCGCGTGCCGATGCCGGGCGGTGCTCGGCGATCAGCCCGAGAACCTGATCGGTGCAGACGGCGTCGGGCAGGATGCCCGCCGCCCTCGCCGCGGCGTCGCGCCACTCGCGCAGCCGTTCGAGCGTGACCGACCGCATCGACCGTGTCATCCCGACCAACGACTCGGGCGGCGGGAGCAGCGGCGGCGCCTCGCTGGTGAACCCGTCGAGGAAGGGAGTGAGCTTGCGTTGATACCCGTGACGCCGTCCGGCCCAGTTCACGGTGAGCCGATCGGTGGCCCGGGTCAGTGCGACGTACAGCAGGCGCGCTTCTTCCGCCTTCGCGGAGCGGGTCGTCGCCGAACGGTGCGGTACGAGGCTGGTCTCGCACCCGACCAGGTGGACGGTGTGCCACTCGCGACCCTTGGCGCCGTGGAACGTCAGCAACTCGACCCCCGGCGCATCGCGCCCGAACGGATCGTTCGACATCACCCACGTCCGGAAGGCGCCGCCGTCGCCCGACGGATGCTCCCGGAGGAAGTCGAGCGCCGCCTGCGCGACCTCGCGACCGGGATCGTCCTCCGCCTCGGCGGCGTCGACGTGGTCGAACGCCCAACGCCGCAGGCGGTTGTTGTCCTGGAGACGATACGCCTCGGTCATGAACGGCGTCAGCTTCGAACCCGCACCGTCGACCGTTCGACGCATGGTGACCCCCATCTCGGTCAATGCGGCGCGGATGGGTGCGAGCGCAGCGTGGGTGCGCGCGAGCACCGCCACTCGAGCGCTGCGAACCAGGGTGGGGTCGAGCCGGGCGATCGTGGAGGCGACCCACCTGGCCTCGGCGGTCTCGTCGTCATGGCGGACGATCGACACGGCGTCGCCGTCGGGACGTGCCGATTCGATGGTGGATGCAGCCTCGTCCGAGCGCAGTGCCTGGGCACCGATCTGCACGATCTGTGGCGTGCACCGATGGTTGACCGGCAGTCGGACGACCTCGATGCCGGGGAACCGAACGGACACGTCCCGCAGGATCGTCGGATCCGACCCGTTGAAGCCGTAGATCGACTGTGCCGGATCGCCGACGAGGAACAGGTCGTCGACGCCTCGCCGGAGCACGTCGACGAACCGGTGCTGGAGCGGGTTGAGGTCCTGCGCCTCGTCGACCAGCACGTGCCGGAACCGCCAGCGGGTCGCGGCGGCGAACTCGGCGTCGGACTCGAGGCCGTCGATCGTGAGCTGGAGCAGGTCGTCGAGGTCGACGACACCGCGCCTGCGCTTCTCGTTGTGGTAGGCGACGAGCGCCTCGGCGACACGACCGGCGTCGACCGTCGCCCGGCGTTCGCCGTGACGGACCGCGGTCTCGTAGGCGCCGGCATCGATGCCCCGTGCGGTGGCCCAGTCGAGCTCGGCCACCAACTCGTCGAGATCGGTCGGACCCATGATGTCACCGACGATCCGCCTGCGATCGGTGACGATCGTGCGCGGCGCCTGGTCGAGATCGAGCCAACGCTGGCGGAGCACCTGCTGGGCGACCGAGTGGAACGTGCCGGCCGTGACCCGCTCCGTGAGGCCGAGGCGGGGGAGTCGGCGCCGGAGTTCGCCCGCCGCTTCGCGGGTGAACGTCAGCACGACGGTGTGGGCCAGATCGGCGGTGCCGGTGGCGACCCGGTACGCCACCCGGCGGGTCAGCACGCGCGTCTTTCCCGAGCCTGCGCCGGCGATCACGGCGACCAGCGCCGACTCGGTGGTGACGGCGCGCCGCTGGTCGGCGTCGAGGTCGGCCAACACTGCGTTCGGGTCCACCCCGCCACGGTACTGTTCCTCCATGCCATACCCGAAGAAGCTGCTCAACGACTACGAGACGGTGGCGCTCGACCTCCACCCGCACTGGTGGTACTTCTCCGAGGCGGTCCTGGCACTGGTCGGATCGATCGTGCTCGGCATCGTCGTGCTGGTCGCCCTCGACGGCGACGCCGAGCAGATCCTGGGGTACATCTCGATCGCGCTGATCATCGCGTGTGCGATCTGGGTCGCCGTGCGCTACGCCAAATGGGCGAACACGAACTTCGTGATCACCAGCGACCGCGTCATCTTCCGCAGCGGTGTCGTCGCCAAGAGCGGGATCGAGATTCCGCTCGAACGGGTCAACAACGTGCTGTTCAACCAGAGCGTGTTCGAACGGATGTTGGGTGCCGGCGACCTGCTCATCGAGTCGGGCGGTGAGGCCGGTCAGCAGCGGTTCACCGACGTGCGCCGGCCCGAGCGGGTGCAGAACCTGATCCATGCCCAGATGGAGGTGAACGAATCGCGGCGGTTCGGTGGGCCCGTGTCGGGCAACGACGTCGCATCACAGCTCGAGAAACTCGAGGGTCTGCTCGAGCGCGGCACCCTCTCGCAGCAGGAGTTCGACGAGCAGAAGCGACGTCTGCTCGACGGTTGAGCGGCCCGTTCCTCGCCGGACGGCAGCGCGTGTCACACTCGTGCGATGAGTCGCGCGACGCTGCCATCCGGAATCGAGCTGGAGTACGACACGTTCGGGTCGTCGGACGATCCCGCGCTGCTGCTGGTGATGGGATTCACCGCCCAGATGACCGCGTGGTCCGAAGGTTTCTGCCGGCGGTTGGCGGACGGTGGAAGGTACGTGATCCGCTTCGACAACCGGGACTGTGGGCTGTCGAGCAAGTTCGACGGCGTCGACGTCGACGGCGCAGCGGTGATGCTGGCGGCGATGAGCGGCGCCGACCTGCCGGCCGTTCCGTACACGCTGTCCGACATGGCCGCCGACGGGGTGGGGTTGCTCGACGTCCTCGGCATCGACCGGGCGCACGTCGTCGGGGCCTCGATGGGCGGCATGATCGTCCAGACGATGGCGATCGAGCACGCCGATCGGTTGCTGTCGGTCACGTCGATCATGTCGACGATCGGCGACCCTGCCTACGGCGGTTCATCCCCCCAGGCGATGGAGGTGCTGCTGCGTCCACCCGCTGCCGACCGCGCCGCGATCATCGCCGAATCGGCCGACTTCGCCGTGTGGGCCTCGAGGAAGTACTTCGACGTCGACCAGGTCCGTGAGCTGGCGGCCGCGAGCTACGACCGGTCGTTCTATCCGGAGGGAGCGCCACGCCAGCTCGCTGCGATCTTCGCGAGCGGTGACCGTTCCGAAGCGCTCGCGAACGTCGACCTCCCGTTCCTCGTCGTGCACGGTCTCGACGACACGCTGATCGATCCGAGCGGTGGGCGACGCACGGCCGAACTCGTGCCCGGCGCCCACCTCCTGCTGGTGGCCGACATGGGTCACGACCTCCCCGAGCCGCTGTGGCCGCTGCTCCCCTCGGCGATCGTCGGACTCGGCGACACCGCATCCGTCTCCGAGACGACCGGCTCGGCGGTGGGGTCGTGAGCGGTCCGCTGTCGGGCTACCGCGTGATCGAGATCGCGGGCATCGGCCCCGGACCGTTCGCAGCGATGCTGCTCGCCGACATGGGCGCCGAGGTGATTCGGGTCGAACGCGCCGGCGCGGTCCGGGGCCCCGCTCCCGAGACGCCGCACCCCGACATCCTGCGGCGCGGTCGGCGCAACATCGCGATCGATCTGAAGCACGCCGACGGCGTCGCCACGCTGCTCGACCTGGTCGAGCGGGCCGATGCGCTGATCGAGGGCTTCCGTCCGGGCGTGATGGAGCGGCTGGGTGTCGGCCCCGACGTCTGCCTCGCCCGCAACCCCGGGCTGGTCTTCGGCCGCATGACCGGGTGGGGACAGGAGGGTCCGTACGCGTCGGCCGCCGGGCACGACATCAACTACATCTCCCTGGCCGGTGCGCTGGCGCACTTCGGCAGAGCGGGTCAGCCGCCGACACCCCCGATGAACATGGTCGGCGACTTCGGCGGTGGCGGCATGTTCCTCGCATTCGGTGTCGTGTGCGCGCTGCTCGAGGCGGGCCGGAGCGGAGAGGGGCAGGTGGTCGACACGGCGATGGTCGACGGCACGGCCACGCTGATGACGATGTTCTGGACGATGAGCCAGACGGGCCTGCACGACGCCTCACAGCGAGGGGTCAACCTGCTCGACACGGGTGCACATTTCTACGACGTGTACGAGTGCGCCGATGGCGAGTACGTCTCGATCGGATCGATCGAGCCCCAGTTCTACGCCGAGCTGATGCGCCTGACCGGCCTCGCCGACGACCCCGACTTCGCTCGCCAGATGGAGCGTGAGCAGTGGCCCGCGCTGACAGAACGGCTCGCCGCCGTGTTCCGTGAGAAGAGCCGCGACGAGTGGTGCGAGATCATGGAACACACCGATGTCTGCTTCGCTCCCGTCCTGCGGATGGACGAGGCGGCCCGGCACCCCCACAACGTGGCCCGCGGCACGTTCGTCGAGGTCGGCGGCATGACGCAGCCGGCACCGGCGCCCCGCTTCAGTCGGACCGCAGCCGCGATCGACCGTCCACCGGCGCACGACGGCGAACACACCACCGACGTGCTGCGCGACTGGGGTCTCGACGAGGCACGCATCATCGAACTCGTCGATGCCGGCGCCGTGAAGCAGGCCGGATGAGCACGCTCGTCTGTTTCCACGCCCACCCCGATGACGAGGCGATCGCCACCGGCGGCACGATGGCGCGTGCGTCGGCCGAGGGTCACCGCGTGGTCCTCGTCGTCGCGACCGACGGTGCCTTCGGCGAGACGCCCGACGACCTCACCGACGGCGAGACACTCGCCGACCGCCGGCGCCGGGAGACCGAGGGTTCGGCCGCCGCGCTCGGCATCCATCGTGTCGTCGAACTCGGATATCGCGACTCGGGCATGACCGGGTGGGACGGCAACGCCGACCCGGCGTCGTTCTGGCGGGCCGACGTCGATGAGGCCGCGACCCGTCTCGCCGACGTGCTGCGGGAGGAATCGGCCGACGTCGTGACGATCTACGACTGGCACGGCGGCTACGGTCACCCCGACCACATCCAGGTGCACCGGGTCGGCACGCGGGCGACCGAACTCGTGGCGAACGACCTGCCGAACCTC
>CAXBAZ010000263.1:0-5989 GCA_963973395.1 uncultured Acidimicrobiaceae bacterium | reverse complement strand
GAGAAGCCCGTCATCGCAGCGGTCAACGGCGTCGCGGCCGGCATGGGTGTGCACATGGCGTTGGCGTGCGACCTGGTGCTCGCGGCGGAGAGTGCGACCCTCCGCGAGGTGTTCGTGCACCGCGGCGTCGTGCCCGACTCGGGTGGGGCCTACCTTCTGGGACGGCTGATCGGACCGCAGAAGGCGAAGGAACTGCTCTTCTTCGGTCGCACGATCGATGCGGTCCAGGCCGAACGAATGGGGCTCGTCAACCGGGTCGCGCCCGATGACCGCTTCGACGACCTCGTCCACGAATGGGCGAGCGAGTTGGCCGCCGGTCCGACCCGGACGATCGCGCTCTGCAAGTCGCTCGTGAACCGCTCGCTCGATCTCGGACGTGACGACTCACTCGCCCTCGAGTCGTTCGTGCAGGACATGAACATGGCGACGGTCGACGCGGCCGAAGGTGTCAGCGCCTTCCTCGAACGCCGTCCCACCGACTTCGTGGGTTGGTGATGTGATGTCGGTTCATGATCCCGCATCTCCGGGCCCCGCTACCGGCACCGATCACGACGTCGACAGCTGGCTGTTCCCCACCCTGTTCGACGAGATCGCAACAAGGATCGGTGATCAGGCCGCAGTCATCGAGGCGGACGGCTCGACCGTCACCTGGTCCGAGTTCGTCGGGAACTCGGAGCGGCTGGCTGCCCGCCTGTCCGATGAGGGCCTCGTTCGTGGCGACGGTGTCGCGGTGTTCATGCGCAACTGTTCGGCGTTCCTCGAAACGTACGTGGCCGCGTTCCGGGCCGGGTTCGTGCCCGTCAACGTCAACTATCGCTACGGCACCGACGAAACGCTGCACCTGCTCGCCGACTCCGGGGCGCGGGCCGTGCTGTATCACGCCGCATTCCGTGAGGTGATCGCGTCGGTCAGGGCTCGGACGACCGGCGTGAGCGTCTGGATCGAGGTGCCTGACGACACGGATGGGCCCACCCCACCGTGGGCGATCGATCATCGCGGCATCGTGTCCGCCGAAGCCGCGCCCGGCGTCCTCGATGCTCTCGCGCCGAGCGGGGAGATTCCGATCCTGCTGTACACGGGCGGAACGACCGGCATGCCGAAGGGTGTGATCTGGCGTCAGCGCGACCTGTTCACGATCCTCATCTCCAAGGGCAATCCGTGGCGCGACCTACCGCCTCCCGAATCTCTCGATCACCTGGTTCGCGCGGCGACGACACGACCCGGGCCGATCGACCTGGCGG
Organism: uncultured Acidimicrobiaceae bacterium; assembly: GCA_963973395.1. Classification (GTDB taxonomy): domain Bacteria; phylum Actinomycetota; class Acidimicrobiia; order Acidimicrobiales; family Ilumatobacteraceae; genus Ilumatobacter. The sequence goes on along the minus strand of CAXBAZ010000263.1, from coordinate 4,748 downwards.
CGTGTCCCTTCATGCACGCGACGGGATTGTTCAACCAACTGATCACACTGGCCGCCGGCGGAACGAGCGTCGTCGTCCCCGGCACGACGTTCGACGCGGAGGTGCTGCTGTCGACGGCTTCGCGCCATGGCGCCACGCTGCTGGTGATCGTCGGCGACTCGATGGCGCGTCCCATCGCAGATGCCCTCGATCGGATCGCCGGTCGACTCGAACTCGGTCGACTCGTCGCGATCGTGTCCTCCGGCGCAACGTTCAGCAAGGAGGTCAAGGAACGGTTGCTCGACCACCTTCCCGGAATCTCCATCGTCGACGCGTTCGGTTCGTCGGAGGCCTCCGGCATCGGCATCAACATCTCGACGATCGGCGATGTGCGTGACACGGCCGACTTCGTGCTCGGGCCGACGGTCCGCGTCCTCACCGACGACGGGAGATTTCTGGCCCACGGCGAGGTCGGCGAGGGCCTCGTGGCGCTCGGTGGCGCCCTCCCGGTCGGCTACCACAACGATCCGGACAAGTCGGCTCGCACCTTCCGGGAGATCGACGGCGTGCGCTACGCCTTCCCGGGCGACCACGCACGGGTCACCGTCGACGGGACGCTGCACCTGCTGGGACGCGGGTCGTCGTGCATCAACTCCGGTGGTGAGAAGGTCTATCCGGAAGAGGTCGAGGAGGTCGTCCGTCGACACGAGGCGGTTGCCGACGCGGCATGTATCGGTGTGCCGGACGATCGGTTCGGCGAAGCGGTGGCGGCGATCGTGTCGCTGCGCGACGGGGCGACGATCGACCTCGAGACACTTCGAGCACATGTGAAGGGCCAACTCGCGGGCTACAAGGCGCCGCGTCGCCTGGTCGTGGTCGACGAAGTGGTCCGGAGCCCGTCGGGCAAGCTCGACCACCGGTGGCTGCGGGCGACCGCAGCGGGCTGACAGCTCAGCGGGGTTCGCGTGGGAGCCCGAGCACCCGTTCGGCGACGATGTTGCGCTGGATCTCGCTCGTCCCGCCGAAGATCGTGCCGGCGAGGGCGAACAGGAACGCACTCTGCACGGCGCCGGCCGGGTAGTCGTGGACGACGGCACGATGACCGAGCCCCACACCCACGGCCGGCTCGTCGCCCCCCGACAGGATCTGACCATCGGCGCCCATCAGGTCGACGGCCAGGTTGGTCAGTCGCTGCTGCGCCTCGGTCCACGCGATCTTCGTGCCGGCCTCCAGCGCTGCCGTCGTGTGTTGCCGCTCGGGGTGGAGCACGCTCGTGAGCACGCGGAGCCCACCGATCCGCATCAGTTCGATCTCCGTGTGGGCGCGAGCGAGCGCCTGCCTCACGAGTGGATCGCTCGTCAGGTCGCGGGCTCCGGCTCGCGTGATCATCGCATCGAGGTCGCGGGCGTACCGTTGCCAACTCGATGTGGCGGAGGTGCCACGCTCGAATCCGAGCGTCGACATGGCGACTCGCCATCCCTCACCGACGGGCCCGACGATGTTCTCCTCCGGGCACAGCGCGCCGTCGAAGAACACTTCGGCGAACCCGGCGGTGCCGTCGGGCTGCACGATCGTTCGCACTTCGACACCGGGCTGGTCCATCGGCATCAACATGTAGGAGATGCCATGGTGCCGGGACGATTCCGGGTCGGTGCGCACGAGCATGAAGCAGAAATCCGAGTCCTGTGCCTGACTGGTCCAGATCTTGTGGCCCTCGACCCGCCAGTCGGAGCCGTCGAGGACGGCGTTCGTGCGGAGTGATGCCAGGTCCGATCCCGAGTCGGGCTCCGAGAATCCTTGGCACCAGATCTCCTCACCGCGGGCGATCGGCGGTAGGAAGCGGGCCTTCTGATCTGGCGTGCCCCAATGCAGGATCGTCGGACCCAGCAGGATCTCGCCGCCCGCCGGCGGCTGGATCGGGACGCCGCAGTTCGCCAGTTCCTCGGCGAGCACGATCGCCTCGATCTGCTCCAGACCCCGGCCGCCGTACTCCGTCGGCCATGTCGGGGTGGCCCAACCGGTGGCGTGGATGTGTTCGTTCCAGTCGTCGCAGAACGATGTCCACTCCGCTCCCGTTGGCCGATCGCCGTCGAACCAGCCGTCGGGGAGTTCGTCGCGGAGCCAATCGCCGACGACGGCTCGGAACGCCTCGGCTTCGGGTGGGTAGGTCAGATCCATGGGATGACTCCGTTTCGGGGTGGGGGTCGTCTGGTCAACGGTCGAACACGTCGGCGAGTCGTCGGAGCGCCGCCATCGGGTCGTCGGTCCCCGGTTGGACGGTCAGCGCCACGTCCGTGGCGCCGGCTTCGAGATGGGCATCGATCTGTTCCATGCAGTGATCCGCCGAACCGTGGATGATCAGTTGGTCGACGAGGTCGTCGCTCACGGCCGCGAGTGCCTCGCGCCGCCGACCGGCCGCCCACTCCCGCCAGACGGGTTCCAGCAACTCGTCGTTCCCGAGCCATCGATGGAACGCTGCGTACGCAGGGACGTTGAGGTAGCTCGCGATCAGTGGACGGGCGCGATGTCGGACGAGTTCGGGATCGGTGTCCGGTGCGACCGTCACCCAGACGACAAGTCTCGGCGCGGCACCTGCCGGCGCGCTCGATCGGAGTTCGCCGGACACCTGGGCGGTGTGGGACGGCGCGACCCACGTGGTGATCGCCCCGTCGGCGCATCGGGCCGCCAGCGACAGCATGCGCGGCCGGAGCGCCGCGACCAGGATCGAGGGTGGCACGGCGGGGGGTCGATCGAGGCGGAAGCCGGTGACGTCGAACGTGTCGTACGACGCCGATACCCGCTCGCCACGCAGGGCCGAGCGAAGGAATGTGACCGTGTCGGCGGTGCGCTGGTACGGCTGGGTGTGCTCGACGGCGTTCCAATCGCGGACGACGATCGGCGACGACGCTCCGATTCCGATCGCGGTTCGACCCGGTGCGAGTTCGGCGAGCGCAGCGGCGGTGGTCGCGAGCACTCCGGGTCCGCGGGTGAACGCCGGAAGGATGCTCGTACCGACGTGCATGCGTGGTTCCCACGCCGCGGCGGCAGCGAGTGGCACGATCGCGTCGAGTCCGTTGGCTTCGCCTGCCCAGAGGTGTCGGACGCCGAGATCGGCGAGTTCGACGACCGCCGCCCGGTGCCGATGCAGCGGGAGGTCGCCCAGGGGGAGGGTGACGCCGACACTCACCGCGTGACGTCGATCGGACGCCGGCAGGCCAACATAGCTATCATTATATAAATGGATGCGATGAGGGTGCGAATCGGCGAGGTCCTGCGGTGAGCGTACGGATGACGCCCGAGGAGCGGGACACGTTCCTGGAACAGGCCTCCACCGGGGTGCTCACGACCTTGCGGCAGGACGGAAGTCCGATCTCCCTCCCGATGTGGTTCGTGGTGATCGACCGCGACGTGCACGTTCGAACGCGCGCATCGGCGAGGAAGGTCGATCGGATCGAACGCGACGGGCGCGCCTGCTTCGTGGTCGACACCGGTGCCGCGTGGGTCGACCTCAGAGCGGTGACGATCAGCGGCACACTGGTCGAGGTGACCGGCAGCGCGGCGGGCGCCGTCGAGGAAGCACTGAACGACAAGTACCGGGGCCGCGGGGTGCCCGATCGGGTTCCCACACGAACCGCCGCGCACTACGCGGACGAATCCAGGTTCTTCCGCCTGGTACCGAAGCAGCGTGAGCTCACCTGGGACAACTCGAAGCTGCTCGGCGCCGAACCCGCGTGAACACACGGGCGCATCCGCTCGCGACCGGCGGACTGGACTAGCGAAGGCGGTGCAGGTCGCCCGTCGGATCGTCCACCTCGGCGAGCGGGGCGCGCCGGTCGACCTTCTGCATCGAGGTCATCGGCAGCGCGTCTGTCACGCGGAGCGCTTCGGGCAACTTGAAGTGGGTCAGGTGGGCCGCACCGAACGAGCGCAGCTCATCGAGCGTCGGCGGGGTGCCCATGGCGGCGGGCACGATGACAGCGACGCCGATCTCACCCATCACCGGATCGGACCGTGGCACCACGACGACGGACCGAACCGAAGGGTGGGCGTTGAGCACCGCTTCGACCTCCTGCGGATACACGTTGTAGCCGCCACGGATGTACATCTCCTTGCTGCGGCCCGCCAGTCGCAGGCAGCCCTGTTCGTCGATCCGCCCCAGGTCCCCGGTGTGGAGCCAACCGTCGATGATCGTCGACCGTGTGCCTTCCGGGTCACGCCAGTATCCCGACATCACCGACGGGCCGCGGACACACACCTCGCCGATCTCGCCGAGGTCGACGGTGTCGTCGTGGCGTCCGATCCGCAGATCGAGTCCGGTTCGAGGACGACCGACGGTGTGGTAGCGCTCCTCGTCGGGGGCGTCGATGCTCGTCGCCGTACCCATGCCACCGGACTCGGTCATCGAGTATCGCGTCGTGTACGGCGCAGCGAACCGCCGGGTCGCCTCGTCGACGAGGTCCGGTGTCGACGGTCCGCCGCCGGTGACGATGCGGCGCACCGACGACAGGTCGTACCGATCGAAGTCGGGAACCTGCAACATCAACGCGATCTGGGCGGACACACCGTTCACCGCAGGCATCGAGTACCGCTCGATCAGGGCGAGGGCGTCGTCGGCACGCCACCTGTCCATGAGGCACAACGTCGTGTTCATCGCGAGATATGTGTGCAGGCGGAGCATGAACCCGACGTGTGCGAATTGGGTACCGGACAGGATGTGTCCGTCGGCGGCCCACGGGTCGGCGAGCTCGGACTTCAACACCGCGCGCAAC
>CAXBAZ010000262.1:0-5992 GCA_963973395.1 uncultured Acidimicrobiaceae bacterium | reverse complement strand
TGTCCCGGTCGTGGCGTTCGAGAACCTCGAACGCGCCGAGCAGGTTCGGATCTTCATGCAGATTAATGAGAATCAAAAGGCCGTCCCTAAGAACTTACGCAACACGTTGAACGCCGACCTGCTCTGGGATTCCGAGGATATGAACGCCCGGGCACGGGCACTGAAGCTTCGAATCGCGCAGCACCTCGGAGAGAGCAAGCGCTCGCCCCTGTACGGCCGAATCATCATCGGCGAGAACAAGAAGTCCAAGACCTGCTGCATCGCTATCGACACAATAAGCACGGCGCTAGACCGGGGCAACTTCATCGGTTCCTTTACCAAGGCCGAGATGACCAAAGCCGGCACGCTCCATCGGGGCACCAACGAAGCCAGCTTGAACGAGGTCACGACGCTTCCCGAGTGCTACTTCGACTATCTGCGGGAGCAGTTGCCGGATCAGTGGGCACTCGCGAACGACGACGGCGGTTACGTGTTCATCAATAACGGAGTCGAGAGCCTGACCCGCCTCCTCAGTGATGTGGTGGACCACCTTTGTAAAGAGGAGGGTTACAACCCACTCCAGGTCCAAACGGTCGATCTGTTTGACGCAGCCAAGTACTACCTCGATCCGGCAGTGCGGTTCCTCGAGGACGCAGACGCAGCGACAACAACCGAACTCCGTCGCTCCTACGGTACGGCGGGCCGAACTCGCTACTGGCGACGGCTCCAGCGGGCCGTCCAAGACGAACGGCCCGAGTTCACACCGGACGGGCTTGCCGACTTCCTGCGCAGCGAAGAGAAGGCGTTCAACACCGAGTCCTTCGAGATCGTGCGGGAACTTGAGCTCTTTTTTAAAGAAGATATCCGAGATCGTTTGAGCACGGAGTTCGGCTCCGACTGGTTGAAGAAGGGTCTTCCTCGGAAGATCTATCTCGAAGCGGCAAACCTCGCCACCGAGAAGAATCTCGATCGTGCAAGCGGAGAGGAGCTAGGCGCTTGGGACTGCCTGCACCTCATCAACTATCGCGAAATCGTCAGCCAGAGCAGCGAGTTGTGGAGCAGAGTCTTCGCTAAGCGATACACGCGGCCGGGCGACGAGCACATGTCGGGTGGATACAAAGCTCGATCCAGTTGGATGGTAGAGCTAAACAGGATTCGAAACGAAAACGACCACACGTATAGCGTGAACGAGGAGGAGTACGACTTCCTGGTTGAATTGAAGCGCTGGCTACTTGATGGAGAAGTAGACAATGAACTCCCTGTCTAGAGGCTAGCGGTATACGGTTCGATCACGTTCTGACGCTCACTAGGGCGGACGATCAACGGTGATGCTCGGGTGCATCTCGAGCACCGAAGTGCGTCGTGGTTCGCTCGCTGCCGGCGAATAGTGGTCCGTTCCTCCCACATTGCACTTCGACCCTGCTCCAATACGGGACAGCATTCGCAGACAGGTCATGTGAACTGGCGGGACCGTGTGTCTGAGGCGAGGGAGCGCGAGCTGGTGGGCGGATGCCAGACACCGAACTGGTCGCGGACGCGAGTGGCGATCTCGTCTGCAGCTTCCCGGAGCACACGTCGTGGCCGGGTTTCCCGCGATCGAAACCCTGCCCGGCGTCGATGCACGACGAACGACCGGTTCGCTTTGTCACGCCCAGGCGACTTCGCGGTCATTGGAGGGTGTGGAGGGCTACGTGTTGATCGTCGCTGCGCTGGTGGCTCTGCGCGCCTGCCGCTGCTCGGCCTTATCCCGCCGGTCGAGTTCGGTCTCGAGGGCGCTGGCAACTAGCGACTGCAGAGTGAGTTCGTCGGTGACGCAGCGGATGCGGGCTCGTTTGAGGAGCGATCGGGGGAGGCGCACGGTTGTGCGGGCCAGCGGTTCCGCCTCGGATCGGTCTGCGGCTGGCGACATTGGGACCCCCTTGGCGCCGGTTCGAGCATCACGCGGGTCGGCGCGGCTGGCACCGTTCGCGTCGTCCATGGTGCGCGTCGGGTGGGGGAGGGGTCAAGGTCAAGTTGCTGTCACGGCGACTTTGCAGAATTGCGTATTGACAGCAGCGCCGCCGAGCGGGACGCTGGACTTTCCGAGCCAGCATTCGTGGCGTTGGGGGTCAGTGATGGTCGATCCACCAATCGATGTTGGGGCGGGGCCGTGGGGTGGCCGGACCCGTCCGAGTCAGTCGGGTGGTATCGCACGGCCCTGTGGGCGTTCACGCGGAGGTGGTCGTGATGGCCGTGGTAGCGCCTGAAGGTTCCGAGACGGAGTCCATTGCCTCGCGAACACGGGTGCCGCGCCACGTGCGTCGGCGCCGACGTTCGCTGACCGAGCGCATCACGTTGAATCTCGTCGTCGGGGTGGTCGCGGCGCTGCTCGCGTTCGTGCTCGCGGCGGCGTTGCTGGCCGATCGGCGTGACACGACGACGGTGGGGGTTGCCCGTGACCGGATCGCCGCCGGAACGCTGCTCACCGCGGACCTCGTGACATCGGAGGAGGTGCCGACCGACACGGGTTTCGTCGACACGCTGCTTCCCTTCGACCGAGCAGCCGACGGCGCACTCGTCGCGACTCGCACGGTGCAGGCCGGCGAACCGCTCACGTTGTCGGCGGTCGGCGACGCGGGTACGGCTGCGCCGCGGCGCGTGATGTCGATTCCGCTCGAAGTCGCGCAGGCTGCCAACGGAGTGATCGAGGTCGGTGATCAGGTGGACGTGATCGTGACGTCTCGGGAGGGTGAGGCACGCTACGTGCTCACGGCGGCTCAGGTGATCGACCGTTCCAGGGACGGCTCGGCGGGCGGGCTCGTTGGCGGCGCGAGTGGTTCCGACCTCGTGATCAGTGTGGAGGTCGATGAGGCGCAGGCGCTCGAGCTCGCCGCAGCGATCGAGACGGGATCGATCACGGTGGTGCGATCGACCGGCGTGGTGGCGGCGAACGGAGGGGCGGGCGGGTGACCATCGCGTTCACGGTCGGAGTGGTGCTATCGCCACGCGGATGGTCGGGGCCGCTCCACGCGTTCGTGGCCGACCACGTGCCCGACGTCGAATTGGTGGTGGTGCGCGATCGGATGGCGGCGCTGGGCTCGGGCGCGCACCTGCTGGTGCTCGACTCGACCACGCCGTGGCTGACGGCCCCGTTCGTGGCAGAGGCGGAGGCGGCTGGCATCCGCCTGGTCGGGGTGTACGACCGCCACGACGGCGGCACCAGTCGGGAACGGCTCGCCGGCCTCGGGCTCACGCATCTGCTGGAGGAGGCGATGCCTCCCGAGGACGTGATGTTTCTGCTGGAACGCCTTCGGCCCGCGATCTCGAACGGGCAACGGCCCGAACGCGTCACGCCCGTCGAGTCGCCTCTGGTGGATGGTGCGGTGGTGCCGGTCGGTGGCCCATCCGGCTCCGGCGCCCGCGAGCTTGCGGTCGGCTTGGCCGCTCGTTGGGCTGAGGCCGGGTTCTCGACGCTGCTCGTCGACGCGAACGAGACGACGCCGGGTGTCGCCCGCCGGCTCGGGATCGGGCTCTACCCCCATCTGCTGACAGCGGTTGAGCGATCTGCAGCTGATGGCGTCGACGGTGTCCGGTCGGCGTTGGCCGACAGCGTGCGGCCGTTGCCGTTCGACGTGATCGTCGGGCTGGCGACTCCACGCGACTGGGATCGCGTCGTTCCGTCCGACGTCACGGAGCTGCTGTCGGTGTGTCGCCGCGATTGGGAGCGCGTCGTCGTAACGACGAGCCCGTTGATCGAGGATCTCGCCCGGTGGGGCGACCGTTTCGGCGTCTCCCGCCGCGTGCTGACCAACGCTGACATCGTGGTTGGGGCCGCAGAGCCGACGCCCCGAGGAGTGTTGCGATTTCTCGACTGGTTCGCCGACGCCGGGTTGTTGCGCGCGGACGTCGTGACGGTGCTGAACAAGGTGCCGTCGTCGCGGCGGGTCGCGTTCGAGGCGCGCCAGCAGTTGATCGACACGGCCGGGTCGCTGGTCGACGACGTGTGGGAACTGCCGCTCGATCGATCGGTGACGGCCGCCGAGTGGGACGGCCAGCTCGTCAGCCGAGGGCGGTTCCGCAAGGCCTTGGCCGGCGTGGTGGACGAGATTGAACGGCGGCTCGTGGCCGAGGAGGCGATGGTCGGATGAACCCGTCGCAGGCGCTGACGCCGGAGTCGTCCAACGGCCGCATGTCCAGTACGAACGCGGTCGAACCTCGCGACGTGTCGACCTACGAAGGGCTACGGCTCGCGGTGCTCGATGAGATCGCGCGCACCAAGATCGACGGGCGCGATCGAGACGCCGTGACGGCGGTCGTCCGGTCTCACGTCGAGGCGCATCAGCGCGGTGCGGAGTCCGGTACCGGACGGCGATTCGCGAAGCCCGACGAGGTCGTCGCTCGGTTGATCCGTTCGATCTGCGGGGCGGGGCCATTCGAGAAGTTCTTCACCCGACCCGACCTGGCCGACGAGGTGAACTTCAAGGCGGGCGTGATCAGCTTCATCACTCGTGACGGCGCCCAACGGGTCGATACCGAGCCGACGTGTGAGGCGGAGCTGTGGGCCATCTGTCAGCGTCTGCTGACCGAGGCCGGCGCGTCGGTGGATCTCGAGCATCCGGTGGTCGTGCACCAGGTGTGGCGAAATCGAGTGCGCGCCTCGGTGTCGATCCCGCCCGTGTCGGACTGCCTCGACGGCACGTTCCGCATCTACCGCCCTCACCGCACCGACCTCGCCGATCTGGTCGAGCTCGACTCGATCAGCCGGCCGGCAGCGAACTTCCTCGCTGCGTTCCAGCTTGCGCCCACTGGGGTGCTGATCACCGGTGGGCCCGGCAGCGGCAAGTCGACGATCGTGTCAGCGCTGTTGCGTGCTACACCGGCGACGACCATCACCCGCATCGTTCAGGAGGTTCGCGAGCTCGACGCTCCGCACCTCCCCGGTGGCCGCTGGTCGCCCGAGGCCGGCGACCACACGATCCGCTCCCTGGTGCGCCGCTCACTCCAGTTCGCGCCGCAGTTGCTGGTGGTCGGCGAGACGCTCGGCGAGGAGGCTTTCGAGCTGCTGAAGGCCGCCAACTCGGGGTGCGGATTCCTCACCACCCTCCACGCCAACACCGCCCAACTCGGCATGCAGTCGCTCGTGACAGCGGCGCTGATGGCCGGTGACAACGTGCCCGAGCGAGTCGTCCGCACCACGTTCGCCCGCTTGATCGACCTCGTCGTGCACTGCGAGGCCGAACCCCTCCACCGCGTACCAGCGGGAGGCCGGCGCCGACGCCAGGTCATGGAGATCTGCGCGGTGCCGGCCCAGATCACCAACGACGAGTTCGTCCTCGAGCCGATCTTCGTCCGGGACGACTTCGGCCGACCATTGGAGTTCGTCGGCCACCACCTCCCCGACGATCTCGAGCGGCGCCTGAACCGCGCCCTCCCGGACGGGGTCACGATGCGCGACCTTGCCGACGGATCGGCGGTCATCTCATGAGGCTCGTCGTCGCTCTCCTCGCCGCCGTCGCGGCGTACTCCCTCGCTACCGGCGTTCTCGACTGGCGCCGCCCACGCCCGGCCCGCGCACCCAAACCCTCCCGACGCGGGCCGGGCAGGCTCCAGCAACGCCTCGATGCCGTCGACGCAGGGATCAGCGCCGGTCGCTACCGGCTCACCGTCGCCGGCACCGTCGCGGCCGTGGCGCTCGTGGTCTTCGCCGCCACCGGCACCGCGTCGTTGGCCGTGCCCCCCGCCGTCGCCATCGGTCTGACTCCACGGCTGTACTTCCAACACCGCCACGCCAAGGTGTTGTCGGAACGTGGCGCCGCGTGGCCCGAGGCAATCCGGGACGTGCTCGCTCACCTCACGGCCGGCCACACGCTGCATCGCGCCCTGTGCCTGCTGGGGGAGAGCGGACCGCCGCCGCTGCGACCCACATGGGCTCGGTACGAACGCAACGCAGCCGCACTTGACGTAGCCACCGCGCTCGACCTGGCGCGCGCCGAGCTCGCCGCCGGACGCGCCCATGCCGACGAAGTTGAGGCCG
>CAXBAZ010000261.1:0-5993 GCA_963973395.1 uncultured Acidimicrobiaceae bacterium | reverse complement strand
CGCCGAGCAGGGCTGGCACGACTCGCCGATCAGCTACGGCGAGCTCGGCCGGCTCCAACTCGAGCTCCCCGAGGGCGGGGTGCGAACGGTCCCGGCCGTGCGGCTCGACCCGTTCGGTGCCTCCGTCTGGCTGTCCGAGACACCCTCGGGCGACCAGCTCTCACCGTCGCTCGCGTGGTTCGCGCAGTTGACGTCGTTCGCCGTGCGTCTGGTCGGGCAGCGACGGGTGGTGCCCGAGGTGTTCGACGAGGGTCCGTTCACCGTCGCTCGGTGGCGACCCGTCCTGTCGTCCGAGTTCGACGACGCCCTGGCCCACGCCGCCGCCAGCGCACCGGCGATCTGCCGCAACGGTTCGTCGGCGTCCACGGTCGACATCCTCCGGGCGCTCGTCGACGGGCTGGCACGGGCGGTGCTCCACCACGGCGGGTGGAAGCCCGATCTTGGCCGCCAGCGTTCGAGCGAGGTGCAGGCACTCCGTGCGGTGTTCACCGCGTTGGCGAAACACGATCCGGTCATCCGATCGGGCACCGACGGTTTCCACGACGCGGTCACCGACCTGGCGCGGTCACTCGACCGGCACCGGCTCCGATTGGCCGGTGAGCCTGTCGTCCGCGGCCGCGTTCGCCTGACACTGCCCGACGACGCCGGTGACCCGTGGCTGATCGAACTCGAACTCGTCGACGACGCCGATCCGGGCCGATGGTGCACGGCCGACGACGTCTGGAACGGGTCGTCGTCGGCGATCGATCTGGCCGGCGGCGAGCATCGGCTGCCGGTACTCGTCGCCGAGGTCACGACGTTGTGCGATGTCGTTGCACCGGCGGTGCCGGGCCTCGCGGACCTCGCGAACCAGCACGAGCCCGGCGCGGTCGAACTCGATCTCGACGAGGCCGACGAGTTCATCGACATCGCTCCCGCGGTGCTCGAGCGCCTCGGCATCGAACTGATCGGTCCCGAGCATCTCGTGACGGCGCCCGTGGGTGTGCGGGCCACGGCGACCGACTCGCCCAAAGACGACCGCACGGCACGCTTCGGGAAGGAGGCGCTCGTCGAGTGGCAGGCGGTCATCGACGACACACCCGTCTCCGAAGCCGACATGGCGCGCGCCGAGGCGGCGGGCGCCACGCTGATGCGCGCCGGGCACCGCTGGGTCCGCATCGATCCGGCCGGGCTCCGACGCGCCAGGGCACTCATCGAGCAGCAGCGGGCGAGCAAGCAGTCGGTCGGTGCGGTCGATCTGCTGCGGCTCGCGGCGGGGCACTCGCCCGACGGCGAGACCCCCGTCGAGTTGGTCGCCGGTGGCGACCTCCACACCGCCGCCGGAGCGCCGGACGCGGGCGGGTCGGCCGATCCGAGCTGGGTCCGATCGTTGCTCGAGGGCCTCCCCGACGAACGGCTGGAGGAGGTCGAAGAGTCCGAGGCGTTCGTCGGTGAACTCCGGCACTATCAGCGCCGCGGCCTGGGCTGGATGCAGTTCCTCGCCCGCGTCGGGCTCGGTGGCTGCCTGGCCGACGACATGGGGCTGGGCAAGACCGCCACGACCCTGGCCCACCTCGTCGAGCGTCCCGGCCCACATCTCGTGGTGTGCCCGCTGAGCGTCGTGCACAACTGGGAATCCGAGGCTCGTCGCTTCACTCCTGGCCTCAACGTGGTCGTGCACCACGGCGCAGGGCGTCACCAGGGCGCACCCGCACTGTTCGGACTCGCCGATGCCGACATCGTGGTGACCACCTACGGCCTGCTGCCGCGCGATCTCGAAGCGCTCGGCGAGGTCGACTGGACCACGGTCGTGCTCGACGAGGCCCAGATGATCAAGAACCCGACCACCAAGGCGGCGAAGGCGGTCCGGCAGCTGCGAGCCGCCCAGAAGTTGGCGCTGACCGGTACACCGGTCGAGAACCGGCTTTCCGAGCTGTGGGCGATCCTCGACGCCTGCAACCCCGGCCTGCTCGGGAGCCAGACGAAGTTCCGTGAGCAGTACGCCGGCCCGATCGAGCGCGGCAACGACACCGACGCCGCGACCCGGTTGCGCACCCTCACCCGGCCTTTCGTGCTGCGCCGCACCAAGGCCGACCGTCGGCTGCTCCCCGACCTCCCCGACAAGATCGAACAGATCGCCTACGCGCAGCTCACCAAGGAGCAGGCCACGCTCTACCAGCGCGTCGTCGATCAGCTCCTGGTCGACGCCAAGGAAACGGAAGGCATGCAGCGCCGCGGGCGTGTGCTGTCGGCGCTGACCCGTCTGAAGCAGATCTGCAACCATCCGGCGCATGCGCTCAAGGACGGCTCCCGGCTGGCGGGGCGGTCGGGCAAGCTCAACCGCTTCGACGAGCTGATCACCGAGCTGCTCGACGTCGGCGAGCGGGCGCTCGTGTTCACCCAGTTCCGCGAAATGGGCGACCTCCTGCAGATCCACCTCCGTGAGCGCTTCTCGATGCAGGCACCGTTCCTCCACGGCGGCGTGTCGCGCGCCGGCCGCGACGGCATGGTCGCCTCGTTCCAGGCGGGTGAGGCTCCGCCGCTGCTGCTCGTCTCGCTCAAGGCCGGCGGCACGGGGCTCAACCTGACGGCTGCGAGCCAGGTCATCCACTACGACCGCTGGTGGAACCCCGCCGTCGAGGACCAGGCCACCGACCGCGCCTGGCGGCTGGGGCAGCAGCGCACCGTCAACGTCCACAAGCTGGTCTGTCAGGGCACGGTCGAAGAGCGGATCGGACAGGTGATCGACGAGAAGCGGGCCATCGCCGACGCCGTGATCGGCACGGGCGAGGCGTGGCTCTCCGAGCTGTCGACCGACGCACTCGCCGAACTGGTGCTGCTGGAGTCGACATGAGCCGTCCGCGCAAGCCCTACGGCCCGAATCCGCCGGGACGCCTGCTGGGCACCATGATCAAGGTGCTGGCGGCCGAGATGAGCGATCAGGGTCGTCTCGCTCGCGGCAAGCGGTACTGGTCCGACGACGCCGTCGTCGACATCGTCGTCGGACACGGAGCCGTGACCGCCGAGATCCAGGGTTCGCGGCCGCAGCCGTACGTGGTCACGATCGAGGCGGCGGGTGGCACGGGCATCCCCGGCAGACGTGACGTGTGGGCCCAGTGCACGTGCCCTGACGACACCGGCACCGGCGCCGATCTGTGCAAGCACGCGGTCGCCGCGTTCTTCGCGCTCGCCGACGAGGTCTCGATCGACCCCGACCTCGTCGATCGGTGGCGACGGCGCACCCGACGCGATCACTCCACGGTGACCGAGCTGCACCCCGGCCGCGCGGCGGACGATCACGACGACGACGAGGATCACGACGGTCTCCGGTGGGGCGAGGGTGCAGGTGCGGAGGTGATCGAGCTCCGCCCGCGTACCGATCCCGACCTCGACGCGATCGCCCGTCTGCTGCGCGCTCCGGCGGGTGCGTCCCCGCCGGTGTTCCCCGAGGTCGACGAACTCGATCACGGGCCGATCCGCAATCGGTCACTGAGCGAGGTGCTCGACGACGCCCTCGACCATCTCGCCATTCGCTGGGAGTGACCGACCGCCGCGCAGCTCCGTTCAGGCCTTGGTCGACAATGTCGATCGTGTGGTGCGCGGCAAGCACCACGAGATCCGCATGGCGGTCGCCTGCCTGCTGACGGAGGGCCACCTCCTGCTCGACGACGTGCCGGGCACCGGCAAGACCACGCTGGCCAAGGCGATCGCCGGGTCGATCGGTGGCACGTGGAAGCGGGTGCAGTTCACCCCTGACCTCCTCCCGAGCGACATCACCGGGGTCATGGTCTACGACCAGTCGGCCGGAGTGTTCAACTTCCGCGAGGGCCCGGTCTTCGCCAACGTGCTGATCGGTGACGAGATCAACCGGGGGAGTCCCAAGACGCAGTCGGCGCTGCTCGAGGTGATGGAGGAGCGCCAGGTGACGACCGACGGTGTCGCACGTGTGGTGCCTCGGCCGTTCTTCGTCGTGGCGACGCAGAACCCGCGCGATTTCCAGGGCACCTTCCCGTTGCCCGACGTGCAACTCGACCGCTTCACGATGCGGATCGGCCTCGGCTACACCGACCACAACACCGAGGTGCGGGTGCTCGAGGACTACCAGCGCAGCTCGCGCGACGTGTCGGTCGACGCCGTCACCGATGCAGCGACGCTCGAGTCGGTGATCGACCAGGTCGACGTGATCGACGTCGCTCCGGGCGTGCACGACTACATCGTGCGGATCGCCGAGTCGACGCGGGCACACCCCGACCTGCGCCTGGGCGTGTCGACGCGCGGCACGATCGCCCTGCTGCGTGCGGCGCGGGCGTGGGCGGCCACGGCCGAACGCGACTACGTCACACCCGACGACGTCCAGGACATCGCGCCGGCGGTGTGCTCTCACCGGATCGCCCTCACGCCCGAGGCCGAACTGCGGGGGTCGGACACCCGGAGCATCATGGCGAACCTGCTGGACGAGGTTCCGGTTCCCCGCAGCCGCGAGGGTTGATGCTCACCCGATCCGGCCTCGGTGCGGCCATCACCGCGATCGTGCTGATAGTCTGCGGGGTGTGGTGGCGCTACGAGGAACTCGTCGTCGTCGGTGCTGCGCTCGTCGCCGCACTCGTGGTCGCGCTGTGGAGCGCCAGGGCGTCACAGCGCGCCGACGTCGTGCGGGTGGTCACCTCACCGCGAGTGGCGCGCGGTGATCCGATCCGGGCGATCTACCGCGTGACGAACCCGGGTCGTCGACGTCTCGCTCCGGTCACGGTGGTCGACGAGTGCGACGAGCAGATCGTCAGGGTGCCGATCGCAGAGATCGACCCTTTGGACCGCACCGAGGAGGTCGGGATGATCCCCACCCGACGGCGCGGGCTGTTCCCGATCGGGCCGTGGGCGATCGAGCGCTACGACCCGTTCCGACTGGCGATCGGGCGCCGCCAGAGCGAGGCCGTCGGTCGGATCATCGTGCATCCCCGCATCTACCCGTTGGCCGGTCCCTACGGGGCGATGCACACCGTCGAGAACGAGGCGGTCGTCCGCACATCGGTGTCCGATCCGCTGAGCGGATTCGTCTCGCTGCGCGAGTACGTCGACGGCGATGACCCGCGCCTGATCCACTGGCCCACGTCGGCCCGGATGGGCACCCTGATGCTGCGCGAGCACGTCGAGCTGCGCCGGCCGGAGTTCACCGTCGTGCTCGATGCGGTCGACACCGCCGCGGGCGCCGACGACTTCGAGGAGATGGCCGACGTGGCTGCGTCGGTCGCCGTCCACGCGCTCGAGAGCGGGGTGATGGTCCGGTTGCACACGACCGCCCGCGAGTTCCCTGGTTCACCGCGAGCGATCGAACGCGAGACGCAGGTGCTCGACCTGCTCACCCCGGTGCGCCAGTGCGATGAGTCGACCTCCCTCGCGTTGGCCGAGATCTTCCACGGCGGGTTGGATCACACGACGATCGTGTTCGTCACCGGCCCGACCGGGCCGTCGACGACGTTGCGCAACGCCGACAAGCTGACCGTCGTCCGCATCGGTGCCGGCGCGGTCGCCGATCCCGGCATCGCGCTGGCCGCCGACGACGCGGCCACGTTCGTCCTTCGGTGGCGACCGTGGATGTAGTCCGTCTCCGACTGGCGGCGACCACGGCGATCGGTCTGCTGCTCGCGCTGGTGGCGAGCAACGCCTTCGATTCGGTGCAGTGGTCACTGATGCTGCCCGTCGGGATCGCCGCCGCCGGGGCGGTGCTCGTGCATCGCCGTCGGCTCGCGGTGCGGTTCATCGCCGGCGTCGTCACCATCGCCGGAGGCGTGATCGCGGCAACGCTCGCCGTGGGCGGAGAGATGTCCGACGTCCGAAGTGCACTGGTCGAAGGGCCGCGCCAGTTGCTCACGACCGAGTGGCCGAGCCCGGCGGTCGCCTCGGTCGTCGGCGCAGTGGCGCTGCTCGTGGGGGTCACGATCACGATCGCGCTCGACCTGGCGGGTCGCGACCACCTGCATCTCGCGCCGCTCGCCGTGATCTCGATCGGGTGGGTG
>CAXBAZ010000260.1:0-6071 GCA_963973395.1 uncultured Acidimicrobiaceae bacterium | reverse complement strand
CCGATCGGCGCCCGGGGCGTCAGCACCCCCACATCCTGGTCACCGTCGACCTCGACGGGCTGGCCGGGTCGGTGCTGTGGGGTGCGGGGATCACCACCGCCGACCAGCTCGGCACCTGGTGTGCGGTCAACGGCTACAGCGCGGCCACCCAAGCGTTCCTCACCCATGCCCTGGCCCGAGGATCCACCGCGGTGCGCACCCTGGAAGGACGTGCCCTGACCCCCGACGTGGTGAACGACCTGTTCGGGCAGGGCACCACCCTGGCCCGGTTGTTGTTGGCCGACGGTCAGGTGCTCGATCACGGGCGATCGATCCGTCTGGCCACACCGACGTTGCGTGATGCGATCCTGGCCCGTGACGGCACCTGCCGGTTCCCGGGCTGTCACAGCCCGGCGGCGTGGGCCGACATCCACCACACCCGCGCCTGGGCCGAGGGCGGGACGACTGACATCGCCAGCCTGGTGGCCCTGTGCGGCGCTCACCACGGGCTCGTGCACCGCACAGGCCACGGGCTCACCGTGCACGCCGACGGCACCGTCGTCTACAACCAGCTCGTCGGCGAGATCGCCGACGAGCCCGACTACGACGCCGCACTCGCCGCACTCGACTGACCGCAGGGGGTCCGACCCCGTCCGGTCAGATGTCGAGGAAGTGTTCGAGGCCCACCGTGACGCCGGGATGGTCGGCGATGCGCTTGCACGCCAGCACCACGCCCGGCATGAAGCTCTCGCGGTCGTAGCTGTCCTGCCGGATCGTCAACGACTGTCCCTGGGCGCCGAAGATCACGTCCTGGTGGGCGACCATCCCGTGCATCCGCACCGCATGGACGCGGACGCCACCGGGCGAGGCACCGCCTCTGGCCCCGGCGTAGACCTCGTGCTCCGTCGGGTCCGCGTGCCACGGTCGATCACCGCGTGCCGCTGCGATGCGTTCGGCGGTGGTGACCGAGGTACCGGAGGGGGCGTCGATCTTGCGGTCGTGGTGGTACTCGATGATCTCGGCCGTGTCGAAGAACGGTGCCGCGAGCTCGGCGAAGCGGATCATCAGCACGGCCGAGATCGCGAAGTTCGGGGCGAGCAGGCAGTGCGCCTCGCCGTCGCCGAACGCCGAGCGGACGTCTGCGAGGTCGTCATCGCCGAGTCCGGTCGTGCCGACCACGGCGTGGATGCCGTGCATGGCCAGCCACGGCAGCGTCACGCGGGCCGCGTCGGCCACGGTGAAGTCGACGACCACATCGCATTCGGCGTCGGCGAACCTGCGGAGCTCGTCACCGACATCGACGCGAGCGACCAGTTCGAGGTCGGCGTCGCCCTCGACCGCGGCACACACCGCGGCGCCCATGCGTCCCGCTGCCCCGTTGACCCCGACCCGTGTCGTCACGGCTACGACCGTAGCGAACCGGGGCCGACACAGCGGCCCTCGATCAGGTCGGACCGACGCTCACGGTCACCGGCTCGTCGGCGCCGTACACGCGCTCGACCACGCGTTGCACATCGTCGAGCGACACGGCCGACCAACGGTCGAGTTGCTCCTCGACACTGCGCAGCTTGCCGAGGATGGTGAGTTGGCCCGCGAGTCGGGACATCCGGGCACCGGAGTCTTCGAGGCCCATCTCGTACGAACCCGCGAGATATCCCTGTGCGATGTCGAGTTCGTCGGATGTGATGCCGTGCTCGACCAACCTCGCGATCTCGACGCCGATCAGTGATCGCACATCGGAGGCGTGTTCGGGCATCGTTCCCGCGTAGACCGACCAGGCGCCCGAATCCGCATAGGCGGACACCGACGAGAACACCGAGTACGCCAGCCCGCGCCGCTCGCGGATCTCGTCGAACAGTCGGCTGGAGAGTCCACCACCGAGGATGTGGTTGGCGACGGCGAGCGCCTCGCGGTCGGGTTCGAGCCGCGCGATCGACCGACCACCGACGACGAGGTGCACCTGCTCGGTGTCGTCGTCGATCGCGACGGTCGAACCGGCCCGAGCCACAGCTGGGGCCGGCGCCTCGCGATGGTGTGGGGCACCGCCTGTCGGCAGCCGGTCGAACGCCTTGGTGACCTGATCGATCACCTCGTCCGGGTCGACCGCTCCGGCGACCGCGACCACGGTGTTCCCGGCGACGTACCGCTCCGCGTAGAAGCTCCTGATCGCGTCGCCGGTGATGTCGCGGACCGAGGTGCGGTCGCCGGCCGTGTCCCACCCGAGTGGGTGGTCGCCGAACACCGCGGCGCTGAACTCCCGGTGCACGACGTCCTCAGGGCTGTCGTCGTCCATCGCGAGCTCTTCGAGGATCACCTGGCGCTCGCTCTCGATGTCGTCGTCGCGCAGCGCCGGGGCGGTCAGCACGTCGCCGAGCAACTCGACGCCGATCGTGGACTGTCGGGCCGGGAGGCGGCAGTAGTACGCCGTGTACTCCTTGGAGGTGAACGCGTTGATGTCACCACCGACACGGTCGATCGTCTGGGAGATGTCGATCGCCGATCGAGACTCGGTGCCCTTGAACAGCAGATGCTCGAGGAAGTGGCTGATGCCGGCGCGTTCGCGGGACTCGTCGCGAGCCCCGGTCCCGACCCAGACGCCGATCGCCGCTGTTCGGGTCGAGATCATGGGTTCGACGACGATGGTCAACCCGGACGGCAGCTGGACGACACGTTCGGACATGAGACCGGCCAGTCAATCGGCGAAAACGCCGACACCCCCACCCGGCGGACCGGATGGGGGTGTCGGACGATCAATTGCGAGTTGTGCCAGGGCGCTCAGCGGATAGGTCGCTGCGCTCCTTTTCATTCCGCTGAGCTGCCCCCGTGACGATTGGTCGCAGTTCGCCTATCGGCTCACGCTCCAGGCACAAGTCGCAATGCGTCAGCGGTGGCGGCGGCGGCCACCACGGTCGCCGCGATCGTTGCCACGACCGCCGTCGTTGCGCTTTTCGCCGGCCGGGCCGAGATCGCCGAGTTCGCCGGCGAGTTCGGCGTCGAACTCGTCCTCGAACGAGACGGTCTCGACGTCGTCGGACGAACCGTTCCCGGAGCTGCGCTCCTGGCGCTCCTGGCGCTCGGGGCGGTCCCGGCGGTCGTCACGATCGTTCGAACGCGACGGCGCCGAGGAGCGGCCGCCGTCGGAACCACCTGCAGGCGCCTCGGGCAGATCGCCGGCCGGCACCAGGCTCACCTTGCCGCGGTCGTCGATCTCTTCGACCTTGACCTCGATCTCCTGACCGAGCTCGAGGACGTCTTCGACGGAGTTGATCCGCTTGCCGCCACCGAGCTTGGAGATGTGCACGAGGCCGTCGCGGCCCGGGAGAATGTTGATGAACGCACCGAACTTGGTGATGTTCACCACACGGCCCATGTAGACCTTGCCGATCTCGGCCTTGGGCGGGTCGACGATCGCCATGATGGCGTTCATCGCCTCTTCCATGCGCCACGCCTCGACGGCGCCGATCGTGACGAAGCCCTGGGCACCGTCGTCGTCGACGCTGATGTCGGCGCCGGTCTCCTGCTGGATCGTGTTGATGACCTTGCCCTTCGGGCCGATGACCTCGCCGATCTTGTCCATCGCGATGGTGATCGTCTTGATCTTCGGGGCCGTCGCGGCGACCTCGTCACGGGCGGCCGGGATGGTCGCGTTCATGACCTCGAGGATCTCGAGCCGGGCGACCTTGGCCTGGGCCAGGGCGTCCTTCAACACGTCGGCCGGGATGCCGTCGATCTTGGTGTCGAGCTGGAGGGCGGTGATCGCGTCGGCGGTACCGGCGACCTTGAAGTCCATGTCGCCGAAGGCGTCTTCGGCGCCGAGGATGTCGGTCAGCGTGATGTAGTTGTCGCCGTCCTTGATCAGACCCATGGCGATGCCGGCGACGGCCTCGCGGATCGGGACACCGGCGTCCATGAGCGACAGGCTCGACGAGCAGACCGACGCCATCGAGGTGGAGCCGTTGGACGACATGACCTCGGAGCTTCGGCGAGCCGACGCGGCCGGTCTCGCCGTTGGCCCACGGCGGCATGTTGTAGTGGTGCATGTACCGCTTCGTGTCGGTCGGCGACAGCGAGTCGATCATCTGGTTCATGCGGGGCATGGCCATGGTGAGCACGTTCATCACCTGGGTCTCACCGCGGGTGAACAGACCCGAGCCGTGAGCCGTCGGCAGAACGCCGACCTCGGCCGAAACGGGACGGAGATCCTTCGGGCCGCGACCATCGAGGCGGACGCCGTCGGAGATGACCCGCTGGCGCACCGAGTTCTTGGTCAGCGAGCGGACGGCCTCCTTGACGGCCTTCTCCTGGCCCTCGTAGTCGGCTCCGGCACCGCAGAGCGCCTCGACGGCCTTGGCCGTGGCGGCGTCGGTCGCGCGGTTGCGATCTTGCTTGTCGGCGATCTTGACGGCCTCGGCGATGTCGCCGGAGACGACACCCTCGACGGCTGCATAGACCTCGGGGCTGTAGTCAATGATCGGCTCGAACTCGAGCGGCTGGATCGGACCGTTGGTGGCGATCACGCTGGCCACGAGCTGACGCTGCAGGTCGATCGACTCCTTGATCCACACCTTGCAGGCCTCGAGGCCGTCGGCGAGGACCGACTCGTCGACCTTGGTGGCGCCGTCTTCGTAGTAGTAGAAGCTCTGCTCGGTGCCGCCGGCTTCGACCATCATCACGGCGACGTCGCCGTTGTCGAGCTCGCGCCCGGCGATGACGATCTCGAACGTGCCCGCTTCGACCTCTTCGTAGGTCGGGTGCGGGATCCACTCGCCGTCCTGGCTGAACGCCATCCGGACGACGCCGAGCGGGCCCTCGAAGGGGATGCCCGACAGCATGAGCGCCGCCGATGCGGCGTTGATCGACAGCACGTCGTGCTGGTTGCTCTGATCGGCGCCGAGCACGGTCGTGACGACCTGGGTCTCGTTGCGGAAACCCTCGGGGAACGACGGGCGCAGGGGCCGGTCGGTGAGCCGGCAGGTGAGGATCGCTTCCTCGGTGGGACGACCTTCCCGACGGAAGAACGAGCCGGGGATCTTGCCGGCCGCGTAGGCCCGCTCCTCGACATCGACCGTCAGCGGGAAGAAGTCCATGCCCGGACGCACGCTCTTGGCAGCGTTGGCCGTGGTCAGCACCTTCGTGCCGCCGATGGTCGCCACGACGGCGCCTTGGCTCTGCGGCGCGAACTTGCCGGTCTCGAAGGTGAGCGTCTTGTCGGATCCTGAAACAGGACCTGAGACGCGAATGGGATCAGCCACGAATGGCTCCTTTCAGGCGAGGCACACTGCCATCGCCACTCTTGGAGCGGCCGGGTCGGTTCCCAGTTGGCGACCCCGCACGACCTACCGCCTCTTGAATCAGGCAGGACACGGGATGGGCAACCGGCAACCAACTCGTCGCCGCTCGTTGTCAGAACGCGGACCTTCCGCGTCCCGGTTGCACAGTGTACCGCCAGCCCAAGCCAACGCGGGGATGGCGTCGTCAGATGATGTGACGAACGACCGTGCGGACACGCTCCACCACATCGGCCGGGCAGCGATCGACCCGATCGAGCAGCCGATCGACGGGCAGGCTGCGCAGCATGTCGACCGCGAACACCACGCCGTCGACCTCGACCCTCCACGGTGGAGCGATCTCGTCGGGTGGCAGCCCGATCTCCGGTGCGACGATCGCGCGTGCCGAGAGCTGGTTGAACCGCTGGACGGAGACGATCAGCACCCGCCGCACGACCTCGTCGTTCAGGTCAGCACGGTAGATGTCGCCGGCGTCCATCAGTCGGCATCCATCAGTCGACGCCGTCGAACGCCGCGTCGAGCGCGGTCTCGATCGACGACCGTCGATCGCGCTCGTCGGTCGGCAGGGCTCGCCGCCAATCGGCCGCGGCGTCGGCCTGGCGCCAGAAGCGTTGTGCCTCGAGCACGTCGAGTGCCTCGATCACCGTGTCTTCGTAGGTATCGCCACCCAGGGCCTTCAGCCGGTCACGCGTCTCGACCGACAGCTTGATCGTCGTCGATGCCATACCGAAAGTATACCGACGGCGTCATGGCCGCGGCGCGATCGACCTGTCGCCCGACGCGTCGAGGCGCCGCATCTACTAG
>CAXBAZ010000259.1:0-6074 GCA_963973395.1 uncultured Acidimicrobiaceae bacterium | reverse complement strand
TGCGACCAATCGTCACGGGGCAGCTCAGCGGAAAGGAAAGGAGCGCAGCGACGTAATCCGCGACGTAATCCGCTGAGCGCCCTGCCATCCTGGGCGGCATGGAGTCGACGGCGATCTGCGTGTTCTGCGGGGCCAACCCGGGCACCGATCCGGCGTTGGCGGTCACGGCCGACGAATTGGGCACCGCGCTCGTCGGGGCCGGGCACACCGTGGTGTACGGCGGAGGTCGGGTCGGGCTGATGGGCATCGTCGCCGACGCCGCGCTGCGTGCGGGAGGCGAGGTGATCGGCGTGATCCCCGAGGCGTTGACCGGTCGTGAGATCGAGCACACCGGCGTGACCGAACTCGTCGTGACCGACACCATGCACACCCGCAAGGCCGCGATGGCCGATCGGTCGAGCGGGTTCATCGCACTGCCGGGCGGGTTCGGCACGCTCGACGAGGTGCTCGAGATCCTGACCTGGAACCAGATCGGGATCATCGCCAAGCCGGTCGCATTCCTCGACGTCGGCGGGTACTACGAGTCGTTGTTCCGCTTCTTCGACGACGCGGTCGGCGCGGGGTTGATCAAACCGGAGCATCGCGCGATGGCCCGTCGCGTCTCGTCGATCGCCGACGCGATCGCCGTCGCCGCGGGGCCGGCGCCGTCGAGTCCGAGCAAGTGGACCGATCCGTCGGTCCGCTGACGGGTCAGACCCCGGTGTCGCGGCGGACGAGCGTGACCGGCTGGCCGGCCGCGAGCTGACCACACGCGGCGTCGATCTCCGTACCGCGGTTCCGGCGGACCGTCGCATTCGCTCCGAGCGACTCGAGCAGATCGCGGAACTGGTGGACCCGAGACAGCGACGAGCCGACCGTCGGGTAGCCGGGTGTCGGGTTGAGCGGGATCAGGTTGACGTGCGCACGGGGTTGCAGCTCCCGACACAGGTCGGCGAGCTCGGCCGCATCGCTGTCGCGATCGTTCACGCCGCTGATCATCGCCCACTCGAAGCTGATCCGGCGGTTCTTGACCTCGAGGTAGTCGCGGCAGGCCTGCATCAGTTCGGAGATCGGATAGCGCCGGTTGATCGGCACGAGCTCGTCGCGGAGCTCGTCGTTCGCGGCGTGCATCGACACGGCGAGATTGACCGGCAGGGGACGCCCGGCGAGCTTGCGGATGCCAGGGATGATGCCGACCGTGCTGACGGTGATGTGGCGGGCCGACAGCCCGACATCGCCGTGGAGCCGTTCGATCGACGTCCACACGGTCGCCTCGTTGGCGAGCGGCTCGCCCATGCCCATGAACACGATGTTGGACACCCGACGTTCGGACTCGCGGGCGCGGCGCGTCGCCTGTGCGACCTGCTCGACGATCTCGCCGACGGTCAGATGGCGCGTGAAGCCGGCCTGGCCGGTGGCACAGAACCCGCACCCCATCGCGCAGCCGGCCTGGCTGGAGATGCAGACGGTGGCGCGGTCGGGGTACAGCATGAGTACCGTCTCGACCCGGCTGCCACCCTCGAGCTCCCACAGGAACTTGACCGTGTCGCCGTCGGTGCTGACCGACTCGGTGACGAGGTGGAGCGCGCTGGGGAGTCGCTCGGTGAGGTCGGCGCGCATCGCCTTGGGCAGGTTGGTCCAGTCGGACGGTTCGGTGAACTGCTCGTAGAGACCGCTCCACACCTGGTCGACGCGATAGCGCGGCGTGCCGTCGAGCAGCGCCGCGAGTTGCTCTCTCGAGACGTCGTACCGGGTCGTGGTGGCCATCCGCTCGGCGTTCCGCTTCAGAGCTCGCCGGCGAGCTGTTCGTACTGGGCGATGCGGTCGCGGCACACGTCGAGGCTGGCCGTCCAGAACGCCTCGTCGGTGACGTCGAGGCCGAACGCCGAGCCGAGTTCCTCGGCGGTGTCCATGCCGGCGCGCGACAGCAGCTCGTCGTAGCCGACCCGGAATCGCTCGGGGTCGGCTTGGAACTCGGCGTACAGCCCGAGCCCGAACAGCAGACCGTAGGTGTACGGCCAGTTGTAGAAGTGCGAGCCGTAGTAGTGCGGCTTCAGCACCCACATGTACGGGTGCCGGTGGTCGGGATCGACGCCGTCACCGTAGGCCTGCGTCTGACATTCGAGCATCAGTTCGTTCAGCTCGCTGATGCCGAGCGTGCCCTTGGCGCGGCGTTCGAACACGGCGGTCTCGAACAGGAATCGCGAGTGGATGTCGACGACGACCTGGTTGGTGCCGGCCAGGTCGACGTCGAGCAACGCCAGCCGCTCCGGGCCCTCGAGCCGTGCGAGGCCGGCTTCGACCGCGAGGGTCTCGCAGAAGATGCTGGCCGTCTCGGCGAGCGCCATCGGCACTCGCTTCTGGAGCGCCGTGCGTTCGGCCAGGGTGGTGTTGTGGTACGCGTGGCCGAGCTCGTGCGCGGTGGTCTGCGCCGAGTCGACCGAGCCGGCCCAGTTGAGCAGCACCAGCGAGCGGTCGCCGGTGAACGACATGCAGAACGCGCCGCCGGTCTTGCCGTCGCGCGGTTCGGCGTCGATCCATCGTTCGTCGAGCGCCCGGTCGACGATGCCGGAGAGCTGGTTGCTGTAGGTGGAGAACGCCGACCGGACCCAGTCGATGCCTTCGGTCCACGAGATCGACGCCGACACGTGGGGGAGCGGTGCGACGTGGTCCCACCACGGGAGGCCGCCGTCGTGCCCGTGCAGCCCGGCCTTGATGCGCATCCAGCGCCGGAAGTCGGGCAGTGCCGCGGTGACCGCGGCCTGCATCGCGTCGAAGGTGGCGCGGCTGACGCTGTTCGCGAACAGCGATGCCTCCAGCGGTGAGCTCCAGTTGCGGCGTCGGTTGATCGTGGTCGCTTCACCCTTGATCGCGTTCATGGCGGCGGCGACGGGTGTGGTGACCGTGGGCCACGCACGCAGCTCGGCGTCGTACGCCGCTTTGCGGACGTCGGGGTCGGTGGAGGTGGCCAGACCGCGCACCGCCGGCATCGGCAGCTTCTCGGTGTGGCCGTCGGGGAACTCGACGTCGGTGGTGAGCTGCGACGTGACGTCCTGCATCAGCCGTCCCCACGCCCCCGACCCGGTCGTGCTGAGCTCGGCGTAGAGCCCTTCTTCCCGCTCGCTCATCTGGTGGCCGGCGCGCTCGTCGAGCCGCAGCAGGGGGCCCCGGTGCTCGGCGACCGCGCTGCTCGCCGCTGCGAGCTCGTCGACGCCGAGGGCGTGCACCCAGTCGGCCAGACGCGCCAGCAGTGGGCCGATCCTGGCCTCCTGGACGTCGAGCTGGCTGGCGAGCGACTGGGCGAGTTCGTCGCGCGAGTCGGTGGTGACCGTGGCGTACACGGTCGCACCGAGCTCCTGGAACTCTGCGGCCAGTGTGTTGTACGCGTCGATCACGGCGTCGGCGGCGTCGCCGTCGGCGGGAGTCACCGGGCGGGGATCGATCGCCCGGACGTCGTGCTCGTCGAACAGTGCGACGAGGCGCGTGGCGCCGGCACCGATGCGCTCGTGGGCGTCGACGAAGCTGCGTGATTCGAGCGACTCGTGCACGTCGGCCACGCTCCAGCGCGGCAGCTCCGCACCGGTGTCGGTCTCTGCTGTGATGTCGGTCTCGGTTGTCGTCTCGGTGTCGGACATGGGTCTCCTCGATCAGAACGTGCCGGCGTACGCCTGGCGACTGCGGTGGATGGTGAAGCCGAGATGGTCGTACAGCCCGACGGCAGCGACGTTGGCGGCATCGACGTAGAGGTTGGCCTCGCCGACGCCGCGGGCGGCGATCGAATCGAGGCCGGCGAGCGTGAGCTGTTTGCCGAGCCCCTGGCCGTGGAAGTCGGGATCGACGGCGATCACGTAGATCTCCCCGATCACCGGTTCGGTCTCCCGGTGGAGTTTCGTCCAGCAGAACGCAGCCATCAGGCCGTCGATCTCGTGGATCCGGAACCCGACCGGGTCGAACCACGACTCGGCCACGCGGAGCCGCAGGTCGTCGTGGGTCCAGCCGCCCTGTTCCCCGTGGTCGGCGAACGCTCGGTTGTTGACGGCGAGCCAGGCGTCGTCGTCGACGCCGGGGACGAAGTCGCGGGTCGGGATCGTGGCGTGCTGGTCGAGGGGCAGCGGACGGCGCATCTCGTGGAGCCCGCGCACCGGTTCGAACCCGTGCTCGGCGGCGAACGCCCGGTCGGCCCCGGTGGGGTCGTCGACCCACCAGAACACGCGCCCACCCCCGTTGCGGGTGAACACGTCGAGCGCCGTCTCGCTCGCGTCGTCGAGTACGGTGCGCGCGTCGTGCAGACCCGGCGTCGTGAAGGCTTCCAGCGACGACGAATCGTTGGCGGCGGAGATCTGGGCCATGGCGATCAGCCCCGCCTCGTCGGCGACGGTGACGGCGACGAACCCGTCGGATCCGCCGGCGCGGAGGTCGAGCCAGAGGTGATCGGACAACGGCCGGGTACCGGTCGCCCCCGTGACACGTTCGACGAAGTCGCACATCGTCGCGACTTGGTCGGCGTCGGGTTGCTGCAGCACGGTCACGACACGCATCGGCGACGAAGGGTAGCGCTCGCCCACGGACGCCCGTGGCAGAACAGCGTTCTCGTGTACCACCGCGTCAACTGTGTCAGACTTGTGTGAACTGGCGATGGTTGGGTCGCCCGATGCTTGCGATGGGCCGACGCCGGCGCCAGAATGACGAGTACCAGGTTCCCGCCACCTGGTCGTAGCGAGATCGGGTTCCGCCACCTGATCCGCTCAGGGTTCGATGGCCCTCCGGTCCGCCGGAGGGCCATCCCCGTTTTCCGTCTCGTGTGTTTTCGTCTCGTGTGTCACCCGACAGGACGACAGGCGGTCGACCGATCAGCCTTCCAGGGTCTTGATCGCCCGCCGCAACGCCCGGGTCGCGATCAGGAGCTGGCGCTCGGCCTCGTGCACGGTGGTGATCACGTCTTCGCGCTCAGTGCCGAGGTAGGGCTCGGCGATCGCGGCCACCCGGTCGCGCTGTCGCTCGACCGTGTCGGTGATCACGTGCAGCTCGGCGGCCGCTGAGGTGGGGTCGGGGGCGGAGGATCGGGACACGTGCCCAACCTATTCCGTCGGTTCGGGAACCGGTCGCTAGCCTGCCCGTGTGATCCCGGTCCGTGACGATCTGCGTGCACTGGAGGGGTATCACTCGCCACAGGTCGATGTGGCGGTTCGGCTGAACACCAACGAGTCGGCGGTGCCGCCGCCGAGCTCCTGGCGGGACGCGTTCGCCGCCGAGCTCTCCCGGGTCGAGTGGCACCGGTACCCGGATCGTGCCGCCTGGGAACTGCGCGAGGCGATCGCCGACTTCCACGACGTCAGTCCCGACATGGTGTTCGCGGCCAACGGCTCGAACGAGGTGCTGCAGACCATCCTCCTGACCTACGCCGGCGCAGGGCGCACCGTCGCGACGTTCGAGCCGACGTACCAGATGCACGGCCAGATCGCCCGCGTCGTCGGGTCCGAGGTGGTCGAGGGCGAGCGACAGCCCGACTTCACCCTCGATCCGGCCGAGGTGCGGCGGGTCGTCGCCGCCCACGATCCACACGTCACCTTCCTGACCTCGCCCAACAACCCGACCGGGCTCGTCGAGCCCGAGATCCGGATCCGCGAGCTGCTCGAGCTGTCGAACGGCCTCGTGGTCGCCGACGAGGCGTACGCCCAGTTCGCCGAGTGGTCGGCACTGTCGCTCGTGCACGAGGATCTGCCGCTCGTGGTCACCCGCACCTTCTCGAAGACGTGGAGCATGGCCGGGGTGCGGCTCGGCTACGTGATCGGCCCGGCATGGTTCGTCGCCGAGCTCGACAAGGTCGTGCTGCCGTACCACCTCGACACCGCCAAGCAGATCGCCGGCCGGCTCGCTCTGCGCTACGTCGAGGAGATGGACGCCCGTGTCCGGTCGATCGTGGACGAACGCGAGCGACTGTCGGCCGGGATGGCGGCGATGCCGATCGAGGTGACGCCGAGCGGTGCCAACTTCGTCCTCTTCCGACCGACCCGACGGCCGGGACGGGAGGTCTGGCAGGGTTTGCTCGACCGCGGCGTGCTCGCCCCCGACTGCTCGGGTTGGCCCCGCCTCGC
>CAXBAZ010000258.1:0-6078 GCA_963973395.1 uncultured Acidimicrobiaceae bacterium | reverse complement strand
CCTCGCGGAGCGGGTGTTCACTGAACTCCACGAGCAACGATCGTGGTGGAACCGAGGCCACGTCACCGGCGAAGTCGCGCGTGTGATCACCGACCCCACACCGGACGCGATCGAACTCGAGACCGAGCGGATCATCTCGCTGTGCGTGCCTCTCGAGGTCGACGACGACCACGAGTACTCCGACCTGGCGGCCGCCAAGTACACCTCGGCGACCATCCAGACCGCCGAGCGGCGGGTCCTAACGAGCGCGACCGACGAACGTGCCACGTTCGCAGTCGACACTGTTCGTGACGCCCAACTCGGCGACGATCAGCTCGCCGCCGTCGATGAGATCACAGGCGGCGCGGGACGAGTTGCGACGGTCGTCGGTCCAGCAGGGGCGGGCAAGACCACGCTGCTGCGCTCGGTTGCAGCAAGCCTTGAACGTGCCGATCGACCGGTGATCGTCCTGACCCTCTCCGCGGCAGCCGCGCGCGTCGTCGCTGACGAGACGGGGCTGAACGCGCACACGATCGCCGGCTGGCGGATCGGTGCTGTCGACATGCCTCGCAACGGACTCGTCATCGTCGACGAGGCGTCGATGGTCCCCACCCTCGTGCTCGACGAAATGGTACGCGTGGCCGGCGTCTACGGATCGAAGGTGACTCTGATCGGCGACTTCGCCCAGATGGGCGCCCCCGAAGCGGGCGGGCTGCTACGCGATCTCGCAGCCCTGCCGTTCACCGTCGAGCTCACCGCCGTCCGACGATTCCGCCACGCCTGGGAAGCGGAAGCCAGTCTGCAATTGCGTGCACGGAACGACGAGGTCGCACCCACCTACAGCCGTGAAGGACGGATCGTCGAGTCGACCACCGACACGGTGTTCGACGATGTCGCAGCCGCCTGGTGGGCGGACATCGAGGCCGGCAAACGGTCGATGATCGTGGTCGACACCACCAGCGACGCGGCCGACGTGTCGACCCGCTGCCAACAACACCTACTGGTCGGGGGCCACCTCGGAGACCACGTTGCCGACGCATCGGACGGTTGCCGCCTCCACATCGGCGACTCGATCCAGACACGCCGCAACACCAGCTCCTTCGTTGCGAGCGATCAACACCGCATCCTCAACCGCGACGTTTGGACGATCACCGGCAAGACCGCCGATGGCGCCCTTCGAGTTCGCCACGGATCGAGGCACGCGACCGCCGTCCTGCCCGTCGACTATTTGACACAGGACGTCGTGCTCGCATACGCCACCACGATCGCCGGCGCGCAAGGACGCACCGTCGATCGTGGGCACGTCGTCGTTACCCCACGGACGACATCGGCGTCGCTGTACGTCGGGATGTCCAGAGGACGCGACGCCAACCACGCTCACACTGTGTGCGACAGTCACGACCACGCCGAGTTCGAACTCGGCGACCTCACCGGAGAACAAGCCTTTGTCGCCGCGATCCGCCGCGACCCCGAAGGACAACTGTCGGCTCACACCGTCGAGGGACGTTGGAAGGCCGGTGCCACCGCCCGCCACGCGGCCCGTCAAGCTGACCGCACACGCAGCGACGTCACGACTTGGTGGACCAAACACGAGCGTGGCCTGCCACCGTCGATGCGTGCGACGCTCGCGCCTTGTCACGACCAAGTGATCGACATCCTTGTGTCGCTGTCGAGCACCGAGAGCCGTCGCCGAGCGATCACCGCTGCGGCAACCACGATCAGCTGGCGGTCATCAGGAGCGGCGGACAGGTTCCTCCTCCGGGTCCAGAGCTACGCATGCGCCAGCGCAATGCGCTCTGGCCAGGTGGCGGCTACCAACTTCGCTCGCCACGAACGCTGATCCTGCGCTGCCGTCCGAATCGACGCGTTAAGGACACCGAGTATCCCGGCGTCATCCCGCCATACTCAACCACGGACTCGTCCCATACGAACGCAGGAACACCAAGCTCGACTGGGACGAAGCGCGCCGCCTCTTCTGCGTCGCTATCACACGCATCGAACATCGCCTCGTCCTCATCCGCGACCACAACCCCGAGACGTCGACTTCCTCGATGCCGTCGTCGGTGTAGCCACCAGCAGGTCGACGCTGAAGCCGAGCGAGTCGGCTGTGCGCCATCTGGTCGACTGCCTTGATCGGAGGGCACACGGCGTCTGAATCTCGGTGCCGTGAGAACGACCCCAGGCCGTACCGGTGGGCGTGGCTGTGACCGCTGCCAGGGTACGGTCGATCCATGGTTCTTGAGCTCGACACGTCGGTGATTGGCATCGGGTCGCTGATCGCGCAGAACCGCTTTTCTGTTCCCGAGCACCAGCGCGCCTACGCATGGACATCGAACGAGGTGACTGACCTCTGGCATGACATCACCCAGGCCATGGCCGAAGAGCCGGGCGGATACTTCCTTGGCCAGATCGTGCTGGGCATCGACCACGACGATCCAGCGCGCAGCCGCATCATCGACGGGCAGCAACGCCTCGCGACCGTGTCATTGCTGTACGCCGCGATTGTGTCGCTACTGCGTAGCCGATCGGCCGGCGACGGCAATATCGAGCGTGCTGAGGAGTTCGACCGTACATTCCTGGCCACGAGAGATCGTCGGACACTCGAACGAAGTCATCGGCTCGAACTCGGCCCGCTCGACAACGGCTTCTTCGAAGGTCTTCTCACCGCATCGGCTACGGACAGCGACCGCGAGGACCCAACGAGAGAGTCTCACCGTCGCCTTCGTGATGCGTACGTCGAGCTGCGTTCTTCACTCGAGGAGTTCGCACCGGAGTCGTCGAGCGGGTGGCTTGAAGAGGTTATCGCCTTAGCGGAGTACATCGAGTCGAAGGTCATCACCATCACCGTGTCGGCAGGGTCCGCCGACAACGCGTTCTTGATCTTTGAGACGCTCAACGACCGCGGTATGCA
Organism: uncultured Acidimicrobiaceae bacterium; assembly: GCA_963973395.1. Taxonomy (GTDB): domain Bacteria; phylum Actinomycetota; class Acidimicrobiia; order Acidimicrobiales; family Ilumatobacteraceae; genus Ilumatobacter. The sequence continues at coordinate 3,188 of CAXBAZ010000258.1, read as the reverse complement.
GCTGACGCCGTCGGACTTGCTCAAGAACCTGCTGTTTGCACGTTCAAAGCACCGCCTCGCCGAAGCTCAGCGTTGGTGGTCGAGCATGACTGGAACGCTCGAAGTGCTGTCCGACGACACGACCATCACGCAGTTCATCCGCCACTACTGGATCTCCGCCAAAGGCCCGGTCCGCGATAAGCAACTCTACAAGTCGATAAAGCAGGCCGTCACCACACCGGCCGCTGCCGTCAAGCTGACCAAGGATCTCGCCGAAGCGGCACGAGCGTACGCCGCCATCACGAATCCCGACTCACCACACTGGGCAAACACCGTCGAGCGCGAGGCCGTGCGCGTTGTCTCCACGATGAAGGCGCGAACGATCCGCCCACTGCTGCTAGCCGTCGGACAACGCAAGGCCGACAAGACGAGAACTGCGCTGCTCGCCCAGGTCATGAAGTCGACCGTTCGCCTCGCTGTCGCCGGGAGGCTGGGAACCGGAACGACCGAGGACGGCGCTGGCGAGTGTGCGCGCTCGGTGCGCGCTGGTTCGGTCACGTCGGTGGCAAAGCTCAGCTCGGCCCTGGGCGCCGCCGGCGTATCCGACGCTGACTTCGTCGATGCGTTCCGCATCTATCGAACCCGCAACAGCAAGCAGGCGCGATACTTGCTGCGCGCCATCGAGGTGCAGCGGCGTACTGACGACAGCGTCAGCGTTGAACTTACCCCGAACCAGGACGAGACTAAGATCAATCTCGAACACGTGCTTCCCCGCAATCCGACCAAGGGGACGTGGCCTGCTTACAGTGACGACGACGTCGCCGCGTTTGCTCATCGGCTCGGCAACTTGGTGCTTCTCTCAGCGACGTTGAACCGCAAGCTGAAGAACGGCGACTACTCGTCCAAGGAACCCCATCTCGCGGCTAGTGAACTCGTAACCACCGCCGAGGTCGCTGGACGAGCTGACTGGAGCAAAGAGGACATCGCCCAGCGACAGGCGCGACTCGCGGAGGTAGCCGTTCGCGTTTGGTGACCTCAAGTTGAAAGAGCGCGGATCTCGGGCAGCTCTAGGACGTGGTCGATCGTGGAGAGACTATAGGTGCGGCCTTGAGTAGCGATCACGACATCGACCAGTGCGTTCACACGCTCCGACCAGCCCTTCCCGTCGACGAGAGCGCATGGCTTGAGTCCCTTGCTGTTCGCAGCGATCGTCATCGCCCTGATCCGAGCTGCCTTGTCGCGCACGGTGCCGCCATCCTCGCCGACCTTCGACTCAATGACCAGGAGCGGGGACTCATCGGGGATCACGAAGTCTGGGCCCGGTGACAATCCATACCTCGCTGCCGTCTCTGCGGCCCCTGCGGCACCCGACTTCGTGTGGTGATGGGCGATGCCGTTCGCGATCAACAGGTCGCGCAACGGGTACTCGAGTACCGCGTCTCCTTTGACCTCAGAGTAGGCATCTTGAACCTGACGCCAGACACCGCCGACGTACCGTTGATACAGCAGTGCCGAGTACGGCACACCTCCGGCGTCGGCAGCAACAGAGGTCCAACCATCGCGCGTGTCGCGCTTGTCAAGCTTGGAGTGGAACTGTTCAGCGACGGCGTCGGGAACTTGCAGGATTGTTCGTCCGAGCACCGCCTCCACCGTCGTGACGATGTGGCCGATCAGCTCGGATCGGCGTCGACCAGCCGCCGAAGCGGCTGCAGGAACACCTGCACCAGGCTCGGGTCGCTCAAACTTCTTCACCGATCCACCGGTAGTGCGGAGCTCTGGGTTGAGTGTCCGGATCGCCACAGCGAGTTCGTTGTGAGTCAAGCCGAGAATCATCCGCAACGGCGCCAGGGTCGTCGGCTCACGGTCGAGCACCCCTGCCAGAGTCTCCCGATCTGCGACTGTGAAGTGGCTGGTGGCTTCTGCAAGGCGCGCATACGCAGCTGTGAACGACACTTCATCCGCCATCGCGTCGCCGCGCGGGATCAGATGGAACGACGGCTGCGTCTGCTCGAGGTAGCTCGCTCCCAGAATCTCCCGGGCGCGTCGCTCATCGTCACCGGACTTGGCCAGAACAATCCCAACGGCCTGTTGGCGCTGCATTGGGTCAGCGGCGCCGCCGGCGGCCTGGAGGATCGCAATTTCCCTGTCAGAGAGCGACACGAAGCTCGCCCGGACCGTCATTGTCGACGTCATCGTCGATCCGACGGCGAGCGACATCGACATAGTCGTGATGGAGTTCAACGCCGCCCGCTCGCCGTCCTAGGCGCCGCGCCACGACCACGGTCGTTCCCGCACCGGCGAAGGGATCGATCACCACACCATCGGACGGACTAGCCGCGCTCACGAAAAACTCCGCCAGGCCCTCGGGCATCACTGCCGTGTGCTGGCCGGCCGGGCCTTTGTACTGGTTGTACGTCTGACTGACCGATACCACGTTGCCCGGATCCGCGCCGCCCTTGTCGTATGTGCGGGTCCGATCCCGACCGAACCCGGCATCGGTATTTCGCCGGCCGTTCGTGTCCCGTCTACGCCGAGCGATCTCGGCTTCATCCGCCCTGTACGGGACCCGCACTGCATCAAGGTTGAAGTACGGGTGCGGTCCCTTAGCGAAGTGGTAGACGTATTCGTAGCTGTCTTTCGTCCTGGGTCCGAAGCGGCCGGGAATCGCGTTCGGTTTGGACCAGATGTAGGTCTCAATCCACCGCCAACCCATGTGCTGCAGCGCTATTACCAGTTCGTACACGTATGGGTGGCGCTGCCCCTTCAATGGTCCGGATTTGGCGACTCGATTCTTGATGTTCAAGACAAAGGACCCGCTATCCGTTGTCGCGTCGAGCATCGCCCGAGCGAACGGCAGAAACCACTCTACGTAGCGGTCCGGATGGATCACCGAATACGAGCGCGCATCGGCATATGGCGGAGATGTGAAGAACAGGTCCACGCTCTGCTCGGGTAGTCGCGGCAGCCACCTCGCTGAGTCTCCACAAACGACGCCGTCAGTGAGCAACCGGTCGAGCACGGCGTCTGAGTCGCGAGGAACCCTCGGCCGTGGTCTGGAGACGTTCTTTAGGCCCACACCGAATCACACTAGTGGAACTTCGCAGCCGCAAGCAGCGCGCGAAACATCAATCGACCTGAAACCCATCGCGCCGAGCGACTGGCCCCGTCCCTCGTCGCAACCTCGACCTAGGCAAGATGGCGGCGTCGCT
>CAXBAZ010000257.1:0-6095 GCA_963973395.1 uncultured Acidimicrobiaceae bacterium | reverse complement strand
GGGGGGGGGCTACCCGGCCGTGAGTTCGTAGGCCTCGGTCAGTAGACCGGCGAGGTCGTCGTCGAACTGGCCGGGATCGGCGATGTTGGCGACGTGCCAGTAGCGCCCGCCGTGTTCGATCACCTTGCGGGTGATCGTGGGGTGTGTCGCCCGGCGGCCCAGGTCGAACGCGAGTGCGACCCACCGATCCTTGGGCCGGAGTTCGGCGAATTTGCGCGGGTTCTTGAGGAAGATGCCGACCGAGACGACGTCGAGATGTACCGGTCCGACGGTCTCGAGGTGTGCGACGACCGCATCGAACACGGGGCGCTCGTGAGCCGGCCCGCTCGCGAAGTACTCGGCGAGGGTGAGCCCGGGTGCGCAGTCGTGCGCCTGCCGATTGCGACCGAACGATCGTCCGCACTCGGCGCACTGCCACCCCGTCCTCGCGCGCGTCACGCCTCCTCATCCTGCCAGCTCGCGCGCGATCGACCGGCTCGACGCCCGGCCCGCTCGTCCGCGGCGAGCGGATGCCGCCGACGTGAACTGCGACCACTCCACGAGCCCGAGCTGCCCCCGAGCGTCGAGCACCTCCGGCGATTGAGTAGTGAGAGCGGCTCGATTGAGTAGATCCGAGGCCCGCCACCAGCGGTACCTTCGCGGTCGCGGGAACCTGATGCCGGCGTCGGCTCACCACAGGGAGAGGGGCAATGCGCACAGACACGATGACGATGTCGACCACGACGATGTCGACCAAGGTGATGTCGACCAAGGTGATGTCGGCCAAGGTGATGTCGGTGATCATCGCGATGGTGCTGGTGGTCTCGGCGTGCGGCGGCAGCTCCGACGACGATGCGGCCGATCCCGCGAGCGACCTGCCGGCGACGGTGGACGGCGAGACGGAACCGCCGGTCGCGGACGGCCAGGACGACCCGGATGACCCGGACGACCCGGATGACCCAGCCGACTCCGACACGACGTCCCCGCCCTCCGACGCCGACGCGTCGGAGGGCGCCGGGCCGTCGACGGCGAGCGTGAGCCTCGGCGGCGAGACCTACAGCTTTTCGACCGACGGCGCAGTCGTGGCCCAGTGTCTGACCGACTTCTTCGGCGTCTTCTCGGTGCAGTTGCCGCTGCTGGACGACAGCGGGGCACCCGGCGACGGCAACATCACGATCGTCGCGCTGCACGAGGGAACCGATCCGGAGACGGTCGGAGAGGTCGACTCGGTGCAGGTGAGCGTCGGCGACGACACGTGGATCGCCGACGAAGCCGACATGCTCGTCGTCGAATCCGACGGGCTCGAACCCGGGATGAGTCAGGTCGACTCCGTCGAGATCGACGACCGCACGGTGCGCGGGTCGGCGACGTTCGTCCGGCAGGAGAGCCTGTTCGTCGGCGAGGTCGAGACGACGACCGGCACGTTCGAGGCGACCTGCCGAATGGCCGGCACCTTCCGATCGCTGCGACATCGGAACGCCCGCCTGTTCTTCGTCGGGCTGCTGCTGTCGAACATCGGCACCTGGGTCCAGTTCACAGCGGTCGCGATCCTGGTCGATCGGTTGACCGGTCGCACCACCGCGATCGGGATCCTGACCGCCTTGCAGTTCCTACCGATGCTGGTGCTCGGGGCGTACGGTGGTGCCGTCGCCGACCAGCTTGATCGCCGCCGGATGGCGATCCTCACGCAGGGCGCACTCGCGCTGCAGGCGATCGCCCTCGCCGTGTTCGACCTGACCGGCACGATCGATCTCGCGATCATCTACGCGCTGACGTTCGTGTTGGGTGTCGTCAACGCATTCGACAACCCTGCCCGCCGCGGTTTCGTGACCGAACTCGTCCCGCCTGAGGACATCGGCAACGCGATCTCGCTCAACACGGCGACGATGACCGGATCCCGCATCTTCGGACCGGCGGTCGCCGCCATTCTGGTGGGTCCGCTCGGTACCGGCTGGCTGTTCTCGATCAACGCTCTGTCGTTCGTGGCGATCCTCCTCAGCCTCTTCTTCCTGAACCAGTCGGAGCTGCACCGCGCCCCTCGGGTCGCGCGCGGTGGCACACCGGTGCGCGACGGTCTCCGGTTCGTCCGACGGGCGCCGAACCTCTTCGTGCCGTTGATCGTGTTCACCGTGATCGCGACGTTCGGGTTCAACCACAACGTGGTGTTCCCCCGGATGTCGCGGGAGATCTGGGGCGCGGAGTACTGGTTCGGTTGGGTGCTCACGACGATGAGCGTCGGAAGCCTGCTCGGATCGCTGCTGACGGCGAGCCGTCCGGTCGTGACGATCCGATGGATGATCGCCAACGCGACCGTGCTCGGTGTCGCCGGCATCGCGCTCGCATGGTCGGGCAGCGTGTGGGCGGCGCTGCTGCTCGCCGTGCCGCTCGGGCTGGGCGGGGCGGGGTTCGTCACGTCGATCAACGCGATCACGCAACAGGAGTGCCCGCCCGACATGCGCGGCCGCATCCTCGCGCTCACGGCGGTGGCATTCCTCGGTTCGTATCCGATCGGCGGGCCGATCACCGGGTTGATCGGCGACTACGTGGGGCTCGAGTGGTCGCTCGCGTACGGTGGGTTCGTCACGCTCGCGGCGGTCGTCGCCATCGTCTGGTGGGCGCTCGGCCGGCGCGAGAGCGAATCGCGGTTCGACGTGCTGCGCACGCTGCTCGGCTCGTCGACGACGATCGCTCCGAGCCCCAGCGAACACCCCTGATGGCCGGGCCGCGGGTGTGCGGGGTGCACCGGCGGCCACACTGGGCCCATGCCATCGATCATGTGGTTCCGGAGGGATCTGCGCCTGAGCGACAACCCCGCGTTGGTGGCTGCCCTGGCGGACGGCGACGTGCTGCCGCTGTTCGTCGTCGACCCTGCCTTCGACCGTGCGGGCGCCCCCCGCCGCGCGCTGCTGCACGACTGTCTCGCAGCGTTGGGAGAGGCAACCGGTGGGGCACTCGTGTTGCGCCACGGCGACCCCACCGACGAGGTACCGGCGCTCGCCGACGAGATCGGCGCCGACACCGTCTTCGTGGCGAAGGACTACACACCGTACGGGCGCCGTCGCGACGAGTCGGTCGCGGACGCGCTGCGGGCGTCGGGACGCCGGCTGCGCGGCATCGGTTCGCCGTACGCGATCGAACCGGGCGCGGTCGAGAAGCAGACCGGTGGCCCGTACGCCGTGTTCACGCCGTTCTCGCGAACGTGGCGCGAGCACGACCCGGGCGAGCCCGTCGAGGCGCCTCGATCGCCGAACTGGGTCGCTGCGCCGAGCGACGGGCTCCCGCCCCGCCCGGACGTCGACGTCGACCTCCCGGCGGCGAACGAGCGCGCCGTGCTCGCGCGCTGGCGTCGTTTCCTCGACGGCGGCCTCACCGACTACGCCGATCGCCGTGACCAGCCGGCCGTCGACGGCACCAGCCGGCTCTCACCGTTCCTGAAGTTCGGGGTCGTGCATCCCCGCCGGCTGATCGCCGACCTCGACCGGCGCAACGACGGGCACCGAACGTTCGAAACCGAACTCGCGTGGCGCGACTTCTACGCCGACGTCCTGTTCCAGCACCCGGCGAGCGCGTGGGAGCACCACGACTCACGATTCGACAACATCAGGTACGACGACGATCAGGCGGCCCGGGAGAAGTTCGTGTGCTGGCAGCGGGGTCGCACCGGCTTCCCGATCGTCGACGCCGGCATGCGGCAGTTGCTCGCGACCGGCTGGATGCACAACCGCGTGCGCATGATCGTCGCCAGCTTCCTCGTCAAGGATCTCCACCTGCCATGGACGTGGGGAGCGAAGCACTTCCTCGACCACCTCATCGACGGTGACCTCGCGTCGAACAACCACGGGTGGCAGTGGGCCGCCAGCAGCGGCACCGACGCCGCGCCGTACTTCCGGGTGTTCAATCCGTCGTCGCAGCAGGAGAAGTGGGATCCCGACGGTGAGTACGTCCACCGGTGGATCGACGAACTCGACAGCGACAGCTATCCGCCACCGATGGTCGACCACGCCGTCGAGCGGCAGGAAGCCCTCGCGCGGTACGAGGTGGTCAAGCGCGCCTGAGCGACGCACGGTCCCGCCCGACTCGTCGCCGGTCGGTACGGTTGGCGAATGTCAGCCCGACAGCTCGCGATCGTCATCGACGCCGCCGACCCCGACGCGCTCCGCGACTTCTGGGTGGCCGCCATGCGCTATCGGCCGCACGGCGAGGCGGGCGCCTATCGGTCGGCGACTCCGCCGGCGGGCGAGACCGGCCCGAAGCTCGTGTTCCAACAGGTCGACGATCCGCCGACGCCGATCAAGAACCGCCTGCACATCGACATCGTCGTCGGCGACGAGATCGACGATGAGACGAATCGACTCCTCGCGCTCGGCGCGACCCGGTTGTCCGATCGGATCGACGAGGTCGGCACGTCGTGGATCGTGTTCGCCGACCCGGAGGGCAACGAGTTCTGCCTGGAGGTCGAGCGGATAGGTGAGGCTCTGCCGAACCTGGCCGCTCGACACTCCCAATGGATACGGGGAGGAATCAGCGGAATGAAAAGGAGCGGAGCGACCTCTCCGCTGATCCTTCTGGTGTACAACACGTGACGGCGTCGCTCGACCGACTCCGTGCCGTCGACATCGCGAGCGGTGCTCCGAGTGCACGCAACCTGCTCGTCACGCTGTTCGGTGACGCACTGCTCCCGCACGGGCACGACGTCCGGCTCTCGGTCGGATCGCTGACCGCGCTGCTGGCCCCGTTCGGCGTCAGCGAGCGACTCGTGCGGACGTCGCTGACGCGGTTGGTCAACGAGGGTCTGCTCGATGCCCGGTCGGTGGGCCGGCGGAGCTTCTACGGCGTCGCCGGCTCGGCGGTCGGATTGTTCCGGCAGGCCGACGCCCGCATCTACGGCTCGCGGCGGCGTCCGTGGGACGGCGCGTGGACGATCGTGGTCGTCGACGGTGCGGAGGCCACCGCGGCGGCACGGGCACAGCTCCGGCAGCGGCTGACGTGGGCAGGCCTGGGGGTCGTGGCCCCGAACGTGATGGCCTCGCCGGTCGTGACGCCGGAGGAGACCGCGGCGATCATCGATCAGATGGGCCAGTTCCGCAACGTGTTGGTGAGCAGGTCAGAGGTGTTCGACGGTGCGAGCACGATCGACGAGGAAGAGCTCGCCCGCAGGTGTGCCCCGCTCGACGAGGTGGCGGCGGACTACCGGTCGTTCGTCGACGACTTCGGCGACGTCGATCGTGCCACGTTCGACGCGGCGACGCCGGAGGACGCGTTCAAACTCCGGATGTTGTTGATCGCCGCGTACCGGCGGATCGTGCTCGTCGACCCGCTGCTGCCCGAGGCACTCCTCCCCGAGGGATGGGCTGGGGCGAAGGCGCGGGCGCTGGCGGCGTTCGTCTACGGCGGCTGCGTCGACGGGGCGGAACGGCATCTGGCCGCCGTGGCGGAGCCGCCGACCGGGGCGATCGTGGCCGACGCCAACTGGTTGCACGGCCGGTTCGTCGTGGACGATCCGCACTGATCTCGGGGGACACGCTCAGGCGTCGTAGTCGACGTCGACGTGGTCGGTCGTCGGCGTGGACTGGCACGTGAGCACATAGCCCCGGGCGACCTCGTCGTCGCTGAGGCCGTAGTTGACCGCCATCTCGACCTCGCCGTCGCGCACGACCGCCTGGCACGTGGAGCAGACCCCGCTGCGGCAGCTGAACGGGGCGTCGGGCCGCACCCGCTGAACGGCGTCGAGCACCGTGTCGCCCTCGTAGAGTTCGAACTGCGTCGCTCGGCCGTGCAGCGTCGCGCGTCCCGATGCGACCGCGACGGACGTCTCGGTGATCGCCTGGGGCGCCAGCGTGACCGTGCCCATCTGGTTGGTGGTGAAGATCTCGCGGTGGACGGCCCGCGGGTCGAGCCCGGCGGCCACGAGCGCCTGCTCGGCGTCGAGGATCAGCTCGATCGGGCCGCACAGGAATGCATGGTCGGCTTCGGCGGGCAGGAATCCGTGGTGGATCAGCTCGTCGAGCCGGGCGCGGTCGGGGCGACCGCTCAACAACGCGCCCCCGGTTTCTTCGCGGGTGAACGCGAACGTCACGACCAGCCGGTCCAGGTAGCGGTCGCGCAGGTCGTGGAGC
>CAXBAZ010000256.1:0-6101 GCA_963973395.1 uncultured Acidimicrobiaceae bacterium | reverse complement strand
GCGCGGCGAGCCACAGTTCGGTGAACGCCAGTGTCGCCTCGACGACCTCGGTCTCGGCGGCCTGTCGGCTCGGGACGTCGGCGGGGAAGTCATCGATCCACGACCACGGCGACGGATCGGTGCGCTTGCGCGCCGACGGTAAGACCGCGAACGGTGCCTGTTCGATCCCGGCGATAGCCTCCATCGCGCTCAGCAGCCATTCACTCGTGTCTGCTGCCGAGCCGTCTTGCTTCATCGCATCTGCGAGACGCGCGACGCAGTACCGAACCCAACCGTGGTCGGTGACGACATGGTCAGCCAGTTGCAGGTAGCCCTCCGCTCGTTCGACCAGCTCGTTCGTCGCTGGGAACCGATTTCGCAGCGACTTTTCCGAGTAGCCGGTCACCTCGGCGATCTCGCTCCAATGCATCCGGCGTCCCGCTGCCGCCAGCACGAACAGGACGGCAGGTGCATGCGGTACCTCGGCCCCGCGCACACCGACCTCACGCCCGCAGACCGTCAGCACGACATCTGGTGAGATCCGTTGTGCCGGAGGAGGCTCGATGCTGTCGTCGGGGACACGCGCTGCGCTCGGGGGAGGCATGTCGTGATCGTCGTAGTGCTCGGACTCCGCGTCGTGGTCGGATTCCTCGCCATCTCGGTCGTCGACCAGGATTGAGGAGCGCAGCACGACTGCCTCAGCATCGGGGTCCGGTGTCACCGCGAGCGCGGACACGGAACGGTCCCGGCGGCCGACAGCGATCGAGTCGAGCATCCGTCCGAGCGAGACGTCGACATGCTCGGGGAGTTGGGGAGGGACGAGTGTCAGGTCGTCCCACAAGGCCCGCTGCTCCGATGGGACGCTGATCTGTTCGCTCGGGTGCTCGCACGGTCCAGCGACGCCCACCGCTCGACCCGAGCCGGGGCCACACATCGCTGCCAAGTCACCGAGTGACCCATTCGCGGAATCGTCCGCGAACGGATCGACGAGGAACACCCGTGGTGTCTCGTCAATCGGTTCGGTAGCGGCGGCGATTGCTTCGTCGAGGGTGACGAGGCGGCCGACGTTGGTCGCGTGCTGGGCTGCCTCGCAGGCGAGCCCGACGACGAGCAGGTCGACCGGAGCGCCGAGCGGATCAGCGGCGAGCTCCCAGAGCATCGAACAGACGAGTCGTTCCACGGCCAGCCGGTCCCCGGTGACCGACACCGTGCCGGCGGCAAGCAGGTCGAGCACGACTTCGCTGAGCTCATCGTCGACGCCGCGGCCGATCGTCACGAGCGCCGGGGACAGCACCGGAGCAGGCGACCACCGCTCCGTGCCGTCGACGGACCGCACCCAGGCCCGTGCGTTCGACTCCCAGCCCGCGGGCGGCTCTGGCGCCGTGTGCCGGAACCGGATCTCGGTTCGTTCGCCGAGTACCACGGCGCGAACGTCGGCACCGTCGCGCAGCGTTGGGTCGACCATCTCGCTCAACATCGACACGTCGAACCGCGCCGACCTCTCACGCTCTGAAGGCTCCACCCCTTCCAGTTCAGGTTCGGGCAGTCCAAGCCAGCGGCGACGCCGTCGGCGCAACTGCTTCATGGTGATCCACGCTCCAACAAGCCCAAGGCTTGTCGCCGCGCCGCCACCGAACAGCCAGCGTGAACTCAGCATGTCCTGCGACGACACCGCTGCGGCCGACTCGTGGCCGGCGGCGGTCGACGGCGTCGCCCTGGGTGTCGATTCGGTCGGAGGCACAGCAGCCGATGGGCTGATCGACGGGGAGGTGATCGGCGGGGCGGTCAGGTTGGGACCGGTTGACGCGTCTGCTTGCGGTGCCCCGGTGCTGATGGCCATCGGATCGGGGACTTCCGGCTCCACCTGAGTGGTCGACGGTGTTCCTGTAGCAGCGGGTGGCGATGTGGTGTCGTCGGGCTGCGTGCCTGGTGCAGCGGTCACGTCGCTCGGCTCCTCGTTGGGGACGGCCGGATCGCTGGATGGTTCTCGAGGCCCGCCCGCTGTCGGCGTCTCGACCGGGAGAGTGGCCGGCGCGTCGTCGTCCAACAGTTCGCCGAGGCGCGGGAGATGCAAGGTCTGACCGGGGAAGATCAACGACGGATTCTCCAGATGGTTCACGGCGGCGAGTGCCCACACCGTCTCCGCGTCGGCGCGTCCGTACGACGCCTCGGTGATTCCCCACACGGTGTCGCCTTCGACCACCCGGTGCACCGTCCGCCCGTCCGTCGAGCCGATTGGGGGAGCAGGAGCTGGCTGTTCGGCGACCACGGGAAGCACGATCACATCGCCCGGGTGGATGAGCGACGCATCCGCGATGCCGCTCGCCTGGGCGATCGTGCGGATCAGATCAGCGTCGACCGAGCCGTAGTGCGCCTTCGCGATCGCCCACACGGTGTCACCAGCGACTGCAGTGACCTGATGGGCGCCGCTCCGCTCGGATGGCGTGGCGTCGACTCCCGGCGTGCCGCTGTGTGGCTGCCGATCGGTGGGCACGACGGCCCCCGCAGGCAGATCCACGAGTTGACCGTTCCGCAGCTGCCGGCCGGGATCGAGATGCGGATTGCACTTGAGGAGTTCATCGACGCGTGAACCGTCGCCAAGACATCGTTCTGCGACGTCCCACAACGTGTCGCCGCCAGCCGACACCCACGTCTCCGACGCAGTTGGGGTGACCGCTCGATCGGTGTCGTGCTGGTCGACCACCAGGGTCGTCGCTGGCCGCCCCAGACCGTCCGGGCCGTTGCCGGCCGACATGAGCGACGACAGCGACGGAGCTGCTGCTGTGGTTGCCGGGGTCGAGGTGATTGCGGTCAGCAGCATCGCCGCGGTGACCAGACGACGCGCCAGGCGCGACGCCGGCGCCGCGGTCGCTGGGATCGGACACTCCGCCTTGCCGTGCAGGGTGCGAGGAACGTTGACGACCAGTTCCCACAGCAGAGCCCATGCGATCTGCGCCCACGCCAGCCACACCACACATGCGAACGCCTTGATGACGAACTCGGCGGGAATGTCACCTTGGCGGGCCGACCAGTAGACGTTGTCCCAGTCCGGCACGCTGGTCGGCAACGGCCAGCTGGCCACTGCGATCAACAAGGTCGGGACACCGACCAACACCGCGACGATCGCCACAGCAGCGAACAGGGCGCGCACGAGCCGTTTCACCGGGCTAGCCACCTGAGAACACTCCTCGCTGAACCGACGCCGTCGCGGTCGCTGTCATCGAGCTCGGAAAACCTGCGCCACCGAAGGCGTATGACACAGAGCCGGACACCGTTGCGGTGACGGTCGTTCCCGACACCGCGATCGACGCGTTGTACCCGGACGCGGTCGCGACCTCGTTGGCCCGCGCTGTGGCCATCGCTGGGTCGATCGCGACGCTGCCGCCTCGGACCTCTTGGGGGCTGACCTGGACCGCTGCTCGAGCGGCCGCTTGTGCGGTCGCTTGGACATCGCGCCGCGCTCCCCACGCCTGGCTCGCGGAGATGAGCGCGAACGCGCCGACCATCAAGAACGCCACGAGGATCGTCGTCATCAGCATCGTGTCGCCCCGATCACGGACCGGCGCGTCGCGCCGGTCGGCGCCGCTCCGAGTCATTCGGTGCCTCCTCGAATCGGATCAACCCGCTCAGACGCCGTGGCAGTCACGGTTCGCGCAGCAGTGAAGCCGGCCGGGGACACGTCACCGAGCGACACGATGCACGTCACCGACACCGTCGCCAGTCCACCGGTGCGGCTCGCCGCTACCTGCGGAGCGCCGCTACAAGCCACGCCCCGGTCCGCCAGCGCGGACTGCACCACACTGATCGCCAATCCTTGCCCCTCGGCTGCCGACCGCGCTGTCGCAGCGGCACGCGCACCCGCGCGCGCCGCTGCCTGGACATCCCCACCGGAGTTGGTGATGCGTAGTGCCCCGATGATGAAGAACGCCACCAGCAGCAACGCCGTCACGGAGAATGCGGCCTCGACTCCGGCGGTGCCGCGGTCTCGCTCCGGCCGGTCGCGCTCGGTGGTCATGGCCCGCCTTGGGGCCGGAACCGTTCCAGTGTCGCCGAAGACTCCGCTGACACCGTGAACGTCGGGAAGAACGGAAACACCTTCACCACCGTCGCCGAGGCCGAGACGGTGACGATCTCACCGGCCTGAGACCCGCTCACGGCGGTGTCGTTCAACAGGTTGCCGGCTGCCCCGGAGATCAGAGTTTGAGTCGTCGCCGCACCTTCTGACGGCGACGACCCAGCAAGCGCCCCCGTGGCTGCGCCATCCTGCACCGCACCCGACACGACCTGACGGGCGTGATACGCGAGGCCGACCTGCACCGCGAACATCAATGCCAACACGATCAACGGCATCATCAGCACCGTCACCGTGACTTCCCCCCGATCCTGCCGCTCGACCGAGCGGCCCGTCAGGGTTCGGGTACAGCCTCTGCGTTGTTCGTGATCTTCGCGGCGATGATGCCGCCCGCAGCGATCGCCGCGAGTACCAAGATCACGATGATTGCCGTCGTGGCGGTGACCTCGCCACGGTCGCGGTCCTCGGCAGCCCGCATCTGTGCAATCCGGAGACGGTCTCCCGCCTCCAGCCACATCGACACGAGCTGGACCTGTAGCTCCAGCATGATGTTGCTCCTTTGTTGTTGTTGTTGTTGGTTCTGTGCCCGCACCGCGGTCGCGACTCACTGGGCAGCCCCGGTACTTCGCAGAGAAGGTTTCAGAGATCATGAACTCATGGCTTTCGACTCACGGTCCCGACAATCCCGCCAGCGCTGGATAGCCGATCAGCAGCATGAAGCCGGCGAACATCATCGCCACGGGCAGCACCATCGTCTCCGACTTGGAGTGCGCCTCGGCCTCCTGTTCGAGAATGTCTCGTTCGCGCATCGCCTCGGCGCGAGTGGCCAACGACTCGCGGACGCGAGCGCCCTCATTGGACACCAAGGCCATCGACGCCTCGATGTTCTCCAATTCCTGTACCCCGACCTGACGGCCGAGTGCACCGAACTCCTGCCACGGCCCATGACGGCGGGCGTGAGCGGCAGACAGAGCAGCACGAAGATGCCGGTAGCCACGGCCGCGTCCGATCTGGGCTGCCTCCGCCAACGCCGTCTCTACGCCCGCGCCGCCAGCCATCAAGATCGAGACCAGGTCGAGATACGACGACAGCGACGACGAGAACTCGCGGCGCGCCTTCGTCGCGTCCGAGCGCAGATCGACCAGGGCGTAGAACCAGCCACCGACCGCTCCGACCGCACTCACGAGCAACGCCATGGGGGTGGTCACGAAGTCGAACAGACCTGTCGGTCGAAGCGCCAAGGCCAACAGCCCGGGCGCTGCGCCCAGCACCGACCAGGTGATGCGATCCTGCGTGAACTTGGTGACCGTGCGTTCGCACACCTCGAGATCGGCCAGATCGCGGACTCCCATCAACGCGAAGCGTTCCGACGCAGCGTCGATCCGATCCCGTCGGGTCATCCGCACCGACGACTGCGGTCGGTGCAGCTCGGCGACGAGGTCGTCGAGGCGCGGCGCCGGAGACATTGCACCGCGGATCAGCAAGACCAGGCCGGCCCCGGCGAGACAACCAGCGAACACCATCACAAGCAGCATCACGAGGCCCCCACCCCCGGCGAGCCGGACACGTCATCAAGTTCCTCGATCCCGGCGAGCACTCTCGGCACCGGCACCGGACGCGACATCACCATCAACGCCCAAACAGCCCCCGCGAACAACACACCCACCACCAGCAAGACCAGTTGCCCCGTGAGCGAGTCGTAAGGATCCATGAACTGTGGTGACCCCAGCATCAACGCCACCACCATCACCAACGTGATGACGACCAACGCCCGAGCCGACGCATACGTTCTCGCGCGGGTCGCCTCCACACGCAGCCGCATCGCGGCTTGCTCACGAGTCGTCGACGCCACGCCACCCAGCAGCTTCGGCAGATTCTGTGCCTGGTGCTGATCTGCGATCGTCATCGCCGCCACGATCAAGTCCGCGACCGGATCGGCAACCTCCGCGGCGAAGAGCCGCAACGCCCGACCGAGCGGCATCTGCGAGCTGCGAATCGCGAGGCGACGAACCTCTGGCCGGATCGGGGACGGCGCCACCACCGACGAGGC
>CAXBAZ010000255.1:0-6139 GCA_963973395.1 uncultured Acidimicrobiaceae bacterium | reverse complement strand
GCCTATGAGGCCGAGGTCGCGAACCGCGTCTCGTTCGGCGACGAGTTCGGCGGCCGTGGCGTCGATCTTCGAGCGGCTGAAGTCGTCGATGTCGAGGCCCTGCACGATCTCGTACTGGCCGTCCTTGCACACGCACGGGAAGCTCGAGATGATGCCCTCGGGCACGTCGTAGCTGCCGTCGGACGGCACACCCATCGACACCCAGTCACCCTCGCGGCGTTGGCCGCGGAGGCGGCCGACGAGGCGCCTCGGGCCTTGATGATCGCCCCGCCCCGGGTGGCGACGGTCGGGATGAACTCGTCGACGTACCAGTCGTGGTCACCCACCGCCTCGTAGGCCGAACGCCCGTCGACCTCGCAGTGGAACAGGTCGGGGTACTGGGTGTTGGAGTGGTTGCCCCAGATGGTCATCTTCGTGATGTCGTTGACGCTCACGTCGAGCTTCGCCGCGAGTTGACTGAGCGCACGGTTGTGGTCGAGGCGGGTCATCGCCGTGAACCGGCCAGGGTCGAGCTCGGCGGCGTTGCTCATCGCGATCAGGGCGTTGGTGTTGGCGGGGTTGCCGACCACGAGCACCTTGACGTCGCGCTTGGCCGATCGGGACAACGCTTCGCCCTGTGGCTTGAAGATGCCACCGTTCGCGGACAGCAGGTCGGCACGGTCCATGCCGTCCTTGCGGGGCATGGCGCCGACCAGCAACGCGACATCGGCGTCACCGAACGCAACATCGGCGTCGTCGGTGCAGACGATCTCGGTCAACAGCGGGAACGCCGAATCGTCGAGCTCCATCTTCACGCCCTCGAGCGCGCCGAGCGCCGGTGTGATCTCGAGCAGCTGCAGCGCGATGGGCGTGTCGGGGCCGAGCATCGAACCCGACGCGATCCGGAAGAGGAGCGAATAGCCGATCTGGCCGGCAGCGCCGGTGACCGCAACACGGACTGGTGACGTCATGCCCCGATCGTACGCGGTCGACGGTTGCACCGGCCAAGCCGGTGCAACGCGGTCAGCGGCCGGTCCAGTCGCCGATCACGTTGGCGTAGTACTCGCGACCCGCGGCGGTCAGATGGATGCCGTCGGCGGAGAAGCAGTCACCCGGACACTCGGTGGCCAGCGAGTTCCAGTCGATCAGGATGATGTTGTCCTGCCCGTCGGGTTTGTCGCGCTCGGCCAGGATGCGGTTGTTCTCGGCACTCCACGGCCGGTTCGCGAACACGTTGAGCATGATCACGTTCGGCACCCCGCTGAGCGGAGCGAGCAGGGCGTCGAGGGTCTCGCGTGTGATCGGACCGTTCGTGCCCAGGTGGACGATGACCGGGTCGCCGAACACGTCGGCCTCACCGAGCTGTTCCATCAGCGACACCGTGTCGATCATCTGCCGGCTCACCTCGGCGTTGACGGTATAACCCCGCTCCTTCAGCACGCCGGCGGCACCGAGCATCACCGAGTCGCCGATCGCCAGGTAGTCGACCGGTTCTGACGGCAGCGTCGTGGTCGTGGTGGTGGTCGACGTGGTGGTCGTGGTCGACTCGCCCGTCTCGGTCGAATCGACCGGCGGCGGCGGATCAGTTGGCGTCGGGCTGGGCGGAGCTGCGCCCTCGCCGTCACCGCCCCCGATGAGTTCGTCGATCGACGTCGTGTTCTCGGCCCCCTCCTCGAGTGCGACGGCGATCTCGTTCTGCTTGAGTTCGGCCAGGCCGAGCCGCAGCACCCCGAACGCCAGCAGGAGGAGCGAGACGACGGTCGTGACCGCGACGAGCTGGCGCGGCACCGGGTCGCGGCGGGCGCGGAGGCTCTCCCACCAGCTCGCCACCTCGCGCCGTCGGATCGGCGTCTCGACGAACCGGTACGACGCCTCGGTGATCACCACCGTGACGAGCATCGCCACCACGAACTGCGGGAACGTCAGCACGTTGCCCGCGACCTCGCGGATCACCTGGTAGATCGGCCACGAGTAGAGGTACAACCCGTACGAACGGGTGCCGACCCACACGAAGACCGGGTTGCCGAGCACGCGGCTCGTCATCGTGCGGCGATGGGTCACGGCGGCGATCACCATCAGTGTCGCCAAGGACGTCCACAGGAAGCCACCGCGGAACAACCACGGGTCGGCTCCCGACGGCGTCACGAAGCTGAGCTGCCAGTTCAGGAATCCGAGGATCAGCAGCCCGGCGAGTGCGACGAGGTCGAGCAGCCGCCCGGCGTTGCGGAGTGGTCCGCGCATGATCGCCACCGGGCGCCACACCATCGCGAACGCGGCGCCGAGCAACAGCCCGCTCGACCGTGTGATCGTGGAGAGGTAGAGCCCGTCGGCCTTGGAGATGCACCGCTCCCCGAAGGTCCAGTAGGCATCGGGGTTGACCGAGCAGTCACCGATCGGACCCGGGTGGTACAGCACGGCGGTGAGCACGGTCACCGCCAGCGCACCGAGCACCAACCAACGGGCCGCGAGAGCCACGTTCCGGGTGCCGGTCCGTCGGAGGAGGAGCAACATCACGAGCGGCCAGAGCAGGTAGAACTGCTCTTCGACGCCGAGGCTCCACAGGTGGCGGAGCGGTGCGAAGTCACCGGTCGAGCTGTAGCCCTGGCCGACCCAGATCTGATACCAGTTCGACACGTAGAGCAGGCCGCCGAGCATGTCGCCGCGCAACTTGCCCAGCTCGTCGGCTCGGAAGATCCAGGTGTACGTGAGCAACAGGAAGAGCATCAGGAACAGCGCCGGCAGGAGCCGTCGCGCCCGGCGCATCCAGAACGCACCGATCCGAACCGTGCCCGTCCGTTCCCGTTCTGCCATCAGCAGCAGCGTGATCAGGTACCCACTGATGACGAAGAAGACCTCGACGCCGAGGAAGCCACCGGTCAACCACCCGGGATTCGCGTGATACACGAGCACGGCGACGACAGCGAGCGCGCGCATTCCATCGAGCCCGGGCAGGTAGGGAACCTTGCTCAGGTTCGGCGCGTCGCGTCGGGGGCGCGTCGGTGCGAACGTGGCGTCAGCCATCCCCACCAGTATCGCCCCGTCGGGGGCCGATCGGCGGTCATGCTCGGTCGGACGCCTATCGTCGGGGTGATGAGTGACCCCGTTGTCGATGCTGCCCGGGCGACCGGATTCGATGTCGATGTCGTGCCGTGCGACCCGGATCTCGCGGATACCGCTGCGTTCTGCGAGGCGTACGGCTACGGCCTCGACCAGTCGGCGAACGCGATCGTCGTCGTCGGCAAGGGCGATCCTCGGTTGTACGTGTGCTGTCTCGTGCTGGCGACCACCCGACTCGATGTGAACGGCGTGGTCAGGAAGCGACTCGGCCGGAAGAAGGCCTCGTTCGCATCGGCCGACGAGACCGCCGAGATGACCGGTATGCAGATCGGCGGCGTCACGCCGTACGGCTTGCCCGCCGGGCTGCCGATCTGGATCGACGGGCGCGTCATGGCCTGCGAACGTGTGATCGTCGGCGGTGGCTCCCGCGATCGCAAGCTGCTCGTCCCACCCACGTCCCTCGCCGCCCTCCCCGGCGCCGAAGTCGTCGACGCCCTCGCGGTGTCGGTGAGCTGACTGAGCCACGGCGCGACCCCACCATCATTCCGAGTTCCCGATTCCGAGCTGAATCGTGCGCTCGCAAGGCGCGACGAACCCGAGTTGCCTTCGGGCAACGAGCGGTGAGGCGCAACGCCGCGAGCGTGCGATTCAGCCGGAATCGGTCAGTGGCGGAAGTGGCGTTCGCCGGTGAAGACCATGGCGATGCCGTGCTCGTTCGCGGCGGCGATGACCTCGTCGTCGCGAACGCTGCCGCCCGGCTGGATCACCGCGGCGATCCCGGCCGCGGCGGTCGCGTCGAGGCCGTCGCGGAACGGGAAGAAGGCATCGCTCGCACACACCCCGCCCTCGGCCCGGCCGGCCGACCGCTCCGCGGCGATCCGGGCTGAGTCGAGACGGTTCTGCTGACCGGCGCCGATCCCGAACGCCTGACGGTCCTTGACGTAGACGATCGCATTGCTGGTCACCGCCGCGCACACACCCCACGCGAACACGAGGTCGTCCCACTGCTGGTCGGTGGGCTGCGCGTCGGTCACGACCCGCCAGTCGGTACGGTCGAGCGAGACCGGGTCGGGCTGCTGGATCACGTAGCCGCCGTCGAGCGGCTTGAGGTCGAACGGCCACTCGGCGGGCGGCTCGGCCGTGATCACGCGCATGTTCTTCTTGGCGAGCAGCGTGGCGAGCGCGTCCTCGTCGAACCCGGGCGCCACGACGACCTCGGTGAACACGCTCGACAGCGGCTCGGCCATCGCCTGCGTGACCGTTCGGTTGACGGCGACGATGCCGCCGAACGCGCTGACCGGGTCGCACGCGTTCGCCTTCACGTAGGCATCGGCAATGGGGTCGTCGGGGTCGGTCCCGATCGCGACACCGCACGGGTTGGCGTGCTTGACGACGACGCACGCCGGGTCGTCGAAGCGGTGGACGAGACGCCACGCCGCCTCGGTGTCGTACAGATTGAGGTAGCTGAGCGCCTTGCCGCCGTGCTGGGTCATCGTGTCCCACCAGCTCGTGGCCCCGTCGAACCGGTAGCGCGCCCCTTGCTGGTGCGGGTTCTCGCCGTAGCGCAGGATCTCGGTGCGCTGGAGCGCCAGATGCAGCGTCCGCGGCAGCGGTTCGGGTTCAGGTTCGCTGTGGTCGAACCAGGTGACGATCGCTGCGTCGTACGCTGCAGTGTGCGCGAATGCGTCACGGGCGAGTCGACGGCGGGTGGCGAGCGTGATCTCGCCGTGCTCCCGAATGTCGGCGACCACGGTGTCGAAGTCGGACGGGTCGACGACGATCGCCACGTGCGTATGGTTCTTCGCCGACGCCCGGACCATCGCCGGCCCGCCGATGTCGATCATCTCGACGGCGCTGCCCGAACCGTGGGCGAACGCCTCGCTGTCGGAGCCGAACGGGTAGAGGTTGGCGACGACGAGCGAGATCGGCGAGATGCCGTACGCCTCCATGTCGGCCTGGTGCTCCGGCTTGGTGGGATCGGCCAGGATCCCACCGTGCACCTTGGGGTGGAGGGTCACGACGCGGTGATCGAGGATCGCGGGTACGCCGGTCAGATCGGCGACGTCGGTGACGGGCACCCCGGCCGCGGCGACGGCTTTCGCCGTGCCGCCGCTCGAGACGATGTCCCAGCCCAACTCGTGGAGTGAGGTCGCCAGTTCGGCGATCCCGGTCTTGTCGTACACGGAGAGCAATGCGGTCGGCACGTGGCCGCACCGTAGCCACCGGGTCGCCACCGAATCGACCGCCCGTACGAAATGTCAGCACCGTGTCAAACGCCGTGACTAGGGTCGTTCACGGATCAAGGAGGAACAATGCCCAAGAAAGTGACCGTTGCCGACCTCGTCATGGGAGCCGGAGGGCTCGTGACGTTCCTGTTCTCGTTCTTCGCGTTCTTCAAGGAGGGCCGATTCTCCGCCTCCGCCTGGGACGGCGACGCAGCGGCGTTCGCGACCACGGTCCCCGCCATTCTCGGCCTCGTGATGGTGGTCTGGATCGGCCTCCAGCTGGCCGGCGTGTCACTACCGGCCGAGGTGCTGACCTACAACCACGCCCAACTCAAGGGCACGTGGGGGATCGCAGCGGCGGGCATCATGCTGTCGTGGATCAGTGTCGACTTCGGCGGCGCCGGCAAGGGCGTCGGCTTCTGGTTCATGTTCATCGGTTCGCTGGCGATGGGCGTCGGTGCCGTGATGGCGCTGCTCGGCAAGGGCAGTGAGATGATCGACATCCCCGGTGGCGGTGGCGGCAACAGCAGCACCACCGACGCTTCGGAGCAGACACCTCCGCCGCCCCCGCCGTCTGCTCCCCCGACCGCGCCTCCCACTGCGCCACCGACCGCGCCGCCCAACACGCCCCCGACCGCCTGAAGCGCGCCCGCTCCCGCGACGGTGCCGCGGGCGTTCGTCGGCATCGGCCCGGCGATCAGGGGCGGTGATCAGGCCCGGTGATCAGAGGGCGGCGACGATGCCGGCCATCAGCTCGCCGGCCTCGGTGGGGTTGAGCCCCACCTCCACGCCGGCCGCGGCGAGTGCGTCCATCTTGCCCTGGGCCGTGCCCTTGCCACCGGAGACGATGGCACCGGCGTGGCCCATCTTCTTGCCGG
>CAXBAZ010000254.1:0-6146 GCA_963973395.1 uncultured Acidimicrobiaceae bacterium | reverse complement strand
AGAGGGATGCCTCGCGACACCCGAGAGGGATCCGCTGAAAGAACACAAGGGCCCCCGGGCCACACGAGCGCGACATGCCATCGACGCCGTGTGCTCCGTCGGCGCCGTGTCGCGACGTCCAGGGACTGGGCGATGCGAACGAGAGACCTCACCGACGACGGCTCAGTTCGTGGCGAGCTGGGTGGCGTCGAGCTCGTAGAGGGCGCCGGCATCGGCCGTGATCGCCGGCAGCAATCCGGTGACCGTCGGGAGGATCTGCTCGCCGAAGAACCGGGCGCTCGCCCGCCTCGCCACCGAATCGGGATCGTCGCCGCACGCCGCGAGGGCGCCCTTGGCCAGCAGCCCGGCGCACACCGTCGTACCGAGCAGTCGCAGATAGGGCGTCGATGCGCCGAGCAGTGAACGGGGATCGTCCCGGGCGATCTGCACGAGGTGCCCCGTCGCCTGACGGGCATCGGCGACAGCGGCGCGCAGGCGCTCGCCGAATGCTCCCATGGGATGCGAGGCGTCGGCGGCGTCGAGTGCATCGGCCCGGTCGTCGAACTCGTCGAGGAGGTCGGTGACCACGCCCCCCGCTCGCATCCCGAGCTTGCGCCCGACGAGATCGGCCGCCTGGATCCCGTTCGTCCCCTCGTAGATCGCCGCGATGCGGGCGTCGCGGTAGTGCTGCGCGGCCCCGGTCTCTTCCACGTAGCCCATCCCGCCGTGGATCTGGAGCGCCAACGACGTCATCTCGTTGCCCACGTCGGTGCACAGGCCCTTGCTGAGCGGGATCAGCAGGTCTGCCAACTCCTGCCAGCGACGCGCCGCGTCGGTGTCGCCGGCGGTCGTGGCCGCGTCGGCCCGGTCGAGCGCGGCGGCGTTCGTGTAGATCAGTGCCCGCATGCCGTCGATCCAGGCGCGCTGGGTCATGAGCATGCGGCGGACGTCGGGATGGTCGATGATCGGGCTCGAGGTGCCGGCCGGGGCGCCCACCGCGCGGCCCTGCTCACGGTCCTGCGCGTACTGGAGCGCCTGCTGGTACGCCCGTTCGGTGATGCACAGTCCCTCGAGGCCGACCGAGAGGCGGGCGCTGTTCATCATCGTGAACATGTTGCGCATGCCCTCGTGCTCGCCGCCGACCAGCCAGCCGGTCGCGTCGTCGTACGACATGACACAGGTCGGTGAACCGTGGATGCCGAGCTTGTGCTCGATCGACACACACGTGGCGGTGTTGCGCTCGCCGAGTGAACCGTCGTCGTCGACGAGGTACTTCGGCACGACGAACATCGAGATGCCCTTGGTGCCGGGAGGTGAGCCGGGGGTGCGGGCCAGCACCAGATGGACGATGTTCTCGGCGACGTCGTGCTCTCCCCACGTGATGAAGATCTTCTGGCCCGTGATCGCCCACGACCCGTCGTCGCGTGGCTGCGCCCTGGTGGAGACCGCGCCGACGTCGGAGCCGGCGTGTGGTTCGGTCAGGTTCATGGTGCCCGTCCACTCGCCCGTCAGCATCTTGGGCAGGTACGTCGCCCGTTGCTCGTCGGAGCCGTGGGCATGGATCGCCTCGATCGCGCCCTGCGTGAGCAGCGGACACAGCGACAACGCCATGTTGGCCGAGGTGAGCATCTCCTGCACCGCGATCGCGGTGATCCACGGGAACCCGGCACCGCCGTAGTCCGGGTCGAACGGCATCGCCCCGTACCCCGATTCGACCCACTTCGTGTAGGCGGGCTTGAAACTGTCGGGCAGGGTGACCGTGCCGTCGTCGTGCCAGGTCGCGCCGATCGTGTCGCCATCGCGATTGGTGGGTGCCACGACCTCGGCCATGAACCGCCCCACCTCGGCGAGGACCTCGTGGATCGTGGCCGAATCGGCGTGGCCGAACCGTTCGGTGCTCGTGATCGCGTCGAGATCCGCGACGTGCTCCATCACGAATCGGATATCGCGCAGGGGAGGTGTGTAGTCGCTCACCCCCACAGGGTTCCACACCACGGACCCCGACCGAAACCAGGGTTTGATCCTGCGGCACCACCCCCTGCTATGTTGCCCGCAGCGCGATCCGGTCTTGGGGAAGACGAACGGATCGTCGCTTGCATCAAGGGGGATGACATGACGCTGACCGAACAGTCACAGCCAACCGGATCGGGCACCACGGGAGTGACGACGGTCGCTTCGCTGGCGCGTGACTGGGCCCGACGGGCCCCCGACCAGGTGGCCATGCGCGAGAAGGACTTCGGGATCTGGCGCGAGATCACCTGGGGTGCGCTGTGGGAGACGATCGAGGACGCCGCCCACGGGTTGCTGGCCCTCGGTGTCGAGCCCGGCGACCGGGTCTCGATCCACTCCGAGGACCGGCCCGAATGGGTGATCCTCGACCTCGCCACCGTCGCTGTCCGCGGCATCGCCGTCGGCTTCTATCCGACGAATCCAGCGGCCGAGGTCGAATACCTCCTGCAGGACTGCGGCGCATCGGTGCACTTCGCCGAGGACGAGGAACAGTACGACAAGGTCGACGAGATCGACCGTTCGCAGCTGACCGACCTTCGTACGATCATCTTCGTCGAGCCCCGTGGCATGGTCGGCAAGCAGGACGACCGGCTGGTCTTCTGGGACACGTTCATCGAGCGGGGTCGCGAGCACCGCGCGCAGCATCCGAACGCGGTCGCCGAGCGGATGGCGGCGGCACGGACCGACGATGTGATGACGCTGGTCTACACGTCCGGCACCACCGGTCCACCCAAGGGCGCGATGCTCACCAACGGCAACGCCGCGTTCTCGATCGACGTGATCGTCAACTCGGCCGATCGGGTGCCGGGCGGACCGCCCACCCCGAAGGACCAGATCGTCACCTACCTCCCGCTCTGCCACGTGGCGGAACGGATCTTCTCCACGTGGACGCTGGTGGGTGCCGGGCCCGTTCTCAACTTCGCCGAGTCGATCGAGACGGTCAACGAGAACCTGCGCGAGATCCAACCGACGATCTTCTTCGCGGTGCCCCGGATCTGGGAGAAGCTGCATGCGGTGGCGTTGATCAAGGGCAACGACGCGACCCGGTTCAAGAAGCTGATGCTGAAGTTCGGCATGCGGCTCGCGTCACGGATCGGCAAGATCAAGGTCGCGAACGGTGGTGATCACACCGTCGTGTCGCGTCTGCTGGCGGCGATCGGGTGGATCCTCGTGTTCCGACCGATGCGCGAGCGGCTCGGTCTGCGCCGCTGCCGCTACGCGGCGTCCGGCGCCGCGCCGATCGCGCCCGAAGTGCTCGAGTTCTTCATCGGACTCGGCGTGCCGGTCTACGAGCTGTACGGCATGACCGAGAACTCTGCGATCGCGACGGCCAACTTCGTCGGTCGGATGAAGCTCGGAACGGTCGGCGAGCCGTACTCCAACATCGGCTTC
Organism: uncultured Acidimicrobiaceae bacterium; assembly: GCA_963973395.1. Classification (GTDB taxonomy): domain Bacteria; phylum Actinomycetota; class Acidimicrobiia; order Acidimicrobiales; family Ilumatobacteraceae; genus Ilumatobacter. Next base: position 2,765 of record CAXBAZ010000254.1, on the reverse strand, counting down.
CGGCTCGCCGAAGGCACCGGTGAGATCCAGACCAAACACGACGGCGTGTTCAAGGGGTACTGGAACAAGCCGGACAAGACCGCCGAGACGTTCACCGAGGACGGCTGGTTGATGACCGGCGATGTCGGTGAATGGGTCGACGGCACGCACGTACGCATCGTCGACCGCATCAAGCACATCATCATCACCAGCGGGGGCAAGAACATCTCGCCGTCCGAGATCGAGAACAACCTGAAGACGTCGCCGTTCGTCAAAGAGGCCATGGTGATCGGTGAGGGCCGCAAGTACCTCACGGCGCTGATCGGCATCGAGTTCGACACCGTCGGCGACTGGGCGCTGCGTCGAAACCTCACCTACACCACCTACCGCGACCTGACCGAGAAGCCCGAGGTGATCGAACTCATCCAGGGGGTCGTCGACCACACGAACGAGAAGTTCGCCCGGGTCGAGAACATCCGGAAGTTCGCCCTGCTCCCGAAGGAGCTCGACCACGAAGACGGTGAGCTGACCGCCACCCAGAAACTGAAGCGGAGCGCGATGATGGACCTGTTCGGCGATCTGGTGGAGTCGATGTACTGATGGCGACTCCGAAGCTCGACATGGCGAAGCCGAGCCACTGGTTCGGCACGGTCGCCGCCGTCGCATTCGCGGTCTTCCTCGTCTACGAGTTGGCCACCACCCCCGACACCGTCGCGGTCACGACACTGAAGTCCCTCGCGCTCGGTTCGGTCTACGCGCTGATCGCGCTCGGGTTCGTCCTGATCTTCAAGGCGACCGAGGTCGTCAACTTCTCGCAGGGAGCGCTGGCGATGATCGGCGCTCTCTTCATCTCGTTCATGGTCGCCGACGAGAACCTGCCGATCGTCGGGTTCTTCACCGAGGTCAAGAACCCCATCTACTCACTGGGTGGCCCGGACTGGCTGCGGTGGGGGCTCAGCGTGATCGTCGCGCTCGGGTTCGCCGCACTGCTCGGTCTGCTGATCGAGCGGATCGCGATCCGGCCGATGATCGGCGAACCGCTGTTCTCGGTCGCGGTGATCACGCTCGGGCTCGAGATCGCGTTGCGGGCGTTGGCGAACGACGCGGTCAAGATCCAGTTCCGGAGCGTGAACGCACCGTGGGGATCGGGCGGCTTCACCATCGGGAGCGGCTTCGTCAACTGGGCCTACTTCGCCGCCATGATCACCGCGGTAGTGGCGTTCGTCGCCGTGTTCTTCTTCTACCGCTCGAGGATGGGGATCGCGATGCGAGCCGTCGCCCACGACCAGGAAGCGGCGATGGCCCAGGGCATCAACATCGGCCGGGTCTTCGCGATCGCGTGGGGGGCGGGGGCCGTGCTCGCCGCGCTCGGCGGCCTGTTCGCCACACAACCCCCGATCAAGCAGACCGGTGCGATCGACGCAGAGACGTCGCTCGTCGCGTTCCGGGCGCTCCCGGCGGTGATCCTGGGTGGACTCGACTCTGTACAGGGAGCGCTCATCGGCGGCCTGATCGTCGGCGGCGCCGAGATCTACGCCGGGCAGTACCTCTCGGGACAGACCGCCTGGCTCGGCGCCGGGTACCCGCTGATCGTGCCCTACGTCGTGATGGTGATCGGCCTGCTCGTCAGGCCGTACGGCCTGTTCGGCACCCCCGAGGTGCGACGGGTCTGATGGAACCTCCGATGCACCCCACGATCCTTCCCACGACCCCCTACACGTGCATGTCGACGCAACCCGCGACGTCCGGTCGCCAGGAGGTCTGATCCGATGTTCCTGCGACCCAACCTGTACACCTCCTACGAGGAGGAGACCCAGATCCTGCCGACCTTCACCAAGAAGGTCATGGCGGTGATCGGGATCATCATCCTGTTCCTCATCCCGTTCGACATCCCGGTGCTCACCGGCCCGACCGATCTGCCGATCCTGCGGAGCATCCCGATCATCAGCAACGGCATCCCGCCACTGCGCTTCCTCGGCGACAACGCCTGGCTGCGCACGATGGACGAGGTGTTCATCTTCGCGATCGCCGCCCTCGGTCTGAACATCCTCACCGGGGTGGCCGGGCAGGTGTCCCTCGGACACGCGTTCTTCATGGGGACCGGCGCCTACACCGGCGCAGTGCTCGGCGGCACGGCGACCGACAGCGTCTGGGGCTGGAACCTCCCGATCTGGATCTGGCTCCCCGGCGCCGGCATCGGTGCGGCGTTGATCGGCATCCTGATCTCGCCCGTGGCGGTGAAGCTCCGAGGTCTGTATCTGGCGATCGTCACGCTCGGCCTCGTGTTCATCGGCATCCACATGTCGAACACGAACTGGGGCAGAAAGCTCGCCGGTGACCCCGGCCTCGGACGAGACTTCCCGACGTACGACATCGAATTGTGGCGGGAGGACCCGCCGCTGGTGACGGTGTCCAGCGACAGCACCTGGTTCGGATTCCTCGAGGTCAGCGACAGCCAGAAGCGGTACCTCTTCCTGGCGGTGTTGTTCCTGGTCTTCATCGTCCTGGCCAAGAACGTCATCCGCACCCGCACCGGTCGGGCGCTGCAGGCGATCCGCGACCGTGACATCGCGGCCGAGGTCATGGGGGTCCCGGAGTTCAAGTACAAGTTGATCGCGTTCGCGACCAGCTCGTTCTTCGCCGGTGTCGCCGGTGCGCTGTACGCGTCGTCGGCCGGCAAGCTGCCGGCTACCCAGTTCAGTCTCCTGCTGTCGATCGAGTTCATCGCGATCCTGCTGATCGGCGGTGTCGGCGGGGCCATCGTGGTCTTCGCGGTTCCGGCCCTT
>CAXBAZ010000253.1:0-6146 GCA_963973395.1 uncultured Acidimicrobiaceae bacterium | reverse complement strand
GTCGTGCTCGAACGGCGACTCGAGCCAGCCGAGGAATCACTCGTCGCTCAGTCGATCGGACACCTCGCAGAGAGCGGCCAACGCTTCGACCTCGCCGACCTCGCCCGCATCATCGGAGACCCGCCCGGCGAACTCCTCGCCCACGCCGACGTCGGTCGTCTCAGCGAGATCGAGCTGCGCGCCGCGGCGATGCCGATCCGATTCGCCCTCGGGAAGCTCCTCGACCGCACCCTGCGCGGCATGTTCGACGGACCGACCAACGTGTCCGTCGACTGGGACACCGGGCCCGGTGTCGTCATCGACCTGTCAGCCGTCTTCGAGGACCGTGAGGCACTGCCGCTCGTGATGATGGCGGCCACGTCCTGGCTCCAGTCCGCGATGACAGCCCTCGCGCCGGGACGACGCGGCCTGCAGATCGACGACGAGGTGTGGGCGCTGCTCGCCAACGAATGGACCGTTCGCCACCTCCAGGCCCGACTCAAGCTGTGCCGGCACTGGGGGATCTGCAACGTCCTTGTCTGTCACCGCCTCTCCGACCTCCGAGCCCAGGCGGCCGACGGCAGCGCCGCCCACAAGCTCGCCGCCGGCCTGCTCGGTGACACCGGCACTCGGATCTTCTTCCAGCAAGCGCCCGATCAGGTCGCCGACGCCAAAGAACTCCTCGGGCTCACGGACACCGAGGCCGGCTACCTCCCCAAGCTCGTCCGCGGTCGGGCACTGTGGCGCGTCGGCGAGCATGCAGCGATCGTCCACCACGTGCTCTCACCACGAGAGGACTTCTGCGACACCGACCAAGCGATGGCAGCGTGAGACGCGGCAATTACGACCGCGACGAGCTCCTCGCTCGCACCGACCTGCGAGCGCTCCTCGACGAACTGTCGGGCCCGGCCACCGGACCTGGACGGACAGCGCGGTGGCGCTGCCCATCCATCGACCACGACGACGTGCACCCCTCGGTGACCGTCAGGGTCGATCGGCGGGGTATCGAACGCTGGAGATGCTGGTCGGGCGGGCACGGCGGCACTGCGATCGACGCCGTGCACGTCGCCTTCCGGATGGGCTACCGCGAAGCGTTCGAGGAGCTCGCTCGACGAGCCGGCATGCAGCCAGACGAACTCGGCGTCCGTCGCATCCCTCGGCCGGCGCCACCGCCACGCCAGCCTGTTCCGCTGCATCCCAACGTGGTCCGGTACGTCGAGGCCTGCGAGCGCTTGCTCTGGGAGCCGGTGGGTCGTCCGGTGCTCGAGTACCTCACCCAGGAGCGAGGGCTTGCACCCGAGGTGTTGCGCGCCAACCGCGTCGGGGCTGACCCCGGCAGCCGCAAGCTTCGTCGCTCCTCCGGGCTCCCCAAGAACGGACCCGCCGCCGTGTTCCCCGCGTACACCGTCAACGGGCGCCTTGCCTACCTTCAAGCCCGCTACCTCGAACCCGACGAGTACGGCTCCAAGTACGGCAACCCTGCCAGCCGACTCGGCGACAACCCCCGCCACGGCTGGACCCAACCAGCAGGCACGCCCAAGGACCCGGTCGTGATCTGTGAAGGATTCCCCGACGCCTACACCGCCAACAGCGCCGGCTACAGCGCTATCGCTGTGCTCGGCGCGACGAACGCCAACCCCGGCCTCGCCGAACGGATCGCCATTGGGATCGGGAAGCGGCCAGCGGTTCTCGCCTTCGACGGCGACGAAGCCGGTCGATCCGCTGCCAAGCAGCTCTCCACATCGCTCGAACAACGTGGCATCATGGTGATCGAGCTTCCCCTTCCGTCCGGAGCCGATCTGAACAGCTGGGTCCACACGGCCCGCCAGATCCCGGACCTCGGCCCCACGACGCGGCCCGCACCGAACCCCGGCATTGCTGCGCCCGCGCCCGCGATGCCCGGACCGTGAAGGAGAAACCAATGAGTGCTCAACACCCGAAGTACTGGCTCGCCTACCTGTCGGAGTCGACCGAGACGAGCCCGAACGAGATCACGACCACCGCACCTGAGATCCTCGACCGCCCACGATTCAGCCGCGACGCGCAGGTCCTGCTCGCTGCCGCCGATGCGTACCACGACGAGCACCCGCAGCATCGGGTGGTGTTTGCGGCGGCAGTGACGCGCTGGCTCCATGTCGATCGAGGACTTTCCTGGGACGACCTCGACATCGACTTCTACGACGCCCTCCTCGACCTCGACGCCTATAGCCCGCAACTGCTGATCGAGGCCTCACCGATCACCAGAGCTGTCGTCGCCAACGTCGCTATCGACCTGACGATCTTCGTCGTTGGTGAGTCAGCGCCGATCACGGACATCCCAAACGAACCCGTCCGAGCCGCCATCCTTGAAGCCCTCGAACGCGATTGGCCGACGTACGTCACCCGCGCGCTGGAAAGGCAGGCTCAGCCGGCCGGCTAGCGAGCCGAGCGACGCTAGGTCGTCTGTGGAACTCGGTTCTGGCGCTGCCGCTCGGGCTGACTGGTTGATGTGCCAGGCACCCCGATGGGCGGCGATCCTGCGCGCACGAACGAGCGTTCGATAGTCTGAGTGGTATGACCGCCGTCGCAGCGTTGGATCGTTTGCCCGAACGTGCGCGGGGAATTCTGGCCGCCCGTGTCGACTGGGCTCTGATCAGTGAGTCGCCGCTGGTAGGAACGCCGTCGACTCAACTGATCGACTTCGACGAGTTCAGTCGTTTCGCGAAGTCTGCGTGGGGTCAACTTGGTCGATCCGAACCACTGCAAGTCACACTCGTGGAGACCCTGAGACCCTCGCTCCAACAGACGGAGTTCGACGGGGTCGCTGGCACCGCGCGGTGGATGCTCCCGCCCGCCTGGGCAGCTGCACGGTTCACGGGCGACCTTGCCGGCTGGACCGGGGCGGTGCCCTATATCGACGTGAAGCTGGATGGTCTCTTCAAAGTTGTCGCCCTCCACGAGATCGCCCACCTCCTGGTGGACACTCACGAGGTTCTACACGGTCACGGCATCTGCTGGCTGGACGCGTTTGATGGCGCACTGCGCAAGGTTCTTGGTGAAGCGGTTGCGGACATGCGACTCGGTGCTCACTATCAGCTCCTGGAACTGCTGAACGAAGATGATTGAGAACCGTGATCGAGCGGCCGCCGCGTCGTTGTGATCCTTCCAACATTGCCGTAGAGCACCCGGCGGGTTGAGCAGCCTCCGGAGTTGCGAAGCCTTGCCTTGCCGCCTCATCTCTGACACGACCGTTAGGTCAAAACGGCGTGTAGCGCGGGTTGTCCTGGAGGTGCGCTCGAAGCCGCTGGACGGCTGCTTCGGAGTAGCGCTGGATCGAACTAGACGACGACGCCCTTATTGCTTGGTGGTACCGACCATCGCCTTTCATATCGAGGTCCTTCAACGCCATTGCGGTCCAGTGCAGCGAACGACCGATGCGTTCAGCGACCTCCTTCGTGAGGAACGGGTAATCCGTCTCCACCTCCGTCTTATGCACGACAACCGGGAGCGACGCATCGCGTGCGCTTCCCCTCCGGAGGGTCACGTCAGCCGTGAAGTTCTTCGGCGCCTCGACCGGCACCACTCGAACCATGTCCGAACTCCTGATGAACTCGTTCAGCTGAAGGTAGGGCATCACGTGCTTCTTGCCGCGATACTTGGCTTCCACCTGCTTCTCGGTCAGGTACGCGCTGCCGTCGAAGGCGATCCCGCGCTCAAGCAGCCAGACGAGTTGACGATCGCTCGGGCTCCGGCGAACCCGTGACACTGCCTTCTGAACCTTGTCCGCGTAAGTGGTCATGTCGCTGAACGAGATCGACAGGAAGTTGCCTGGCATGTCTTTCGCGTGTGTTGGAAACTGACGCTCGACCGTCTGTCGGAAGAACTTGGCTGCGTAGAACAAGAGGTGATGCATCACCTCCTCCGGGACAGGCGGCAGGACGTGATGGGTTGCGGCGTGACGAAGGGAGATCACTTGTTGGACGGTTTCTGTGGGCCCAGACTCGAGCACCTGACGCTGGCGAAGCCGCATGACGGCGTGTTCCCCGCCGATGGTCTCGTTGCGGTTCCCTCGGCGAATCGAGACCTTTGCTTGAACGAGGACGGCCTTCGCGAGTAGCTCCCAGGCGTTCGCCATCAGGATGAGGGTGCTCTCGTTGCGGTACGGGTTCCGCACGCGGTTGAAGCAGTCCACAGACATCTCGGCAGCAGCCTTCGCGGCGTCGAGCAACTGCAGGTATTCACGACGGCGACGTTGCGCCATGGGTCAACTCCCCACGGGATTGGCCGAACGACTGTCGGCGAACGGCTACGGCTTGCCGCATGACTCTCGCGCACCGAAGTAGACAAGGTCTGCGTTTACCGCAGGCGACAGGCGGCCGCCTGCCTCCGTTGAACGTCGCCGCAGAAATCGGACGCCCTGCTCAAGAACGCCGTGTCGAGCCGTAGTGTCGCGGCATGGCCGTCACCGCAGTCACCCGACGAGCGCTGTTGGCTGACTTTCGGGCACGAAACATCGCATGGTCGGCTGACTGTGACGAGGTCGAGTTCTTGGGCCGGTTGTACGACCTCGACAAGCTCCCATCGACCGACGCTCGCTGCGAGACAGCTCGCGAAGACGCGATCCAGCATCTATTGGCGAACGCCGATTGGGATCTCGAGTTCATCTTCGCCGACGCCCGGTTCGGACTCTCTACTGGGAACGACGAACCACTTTTGCGGTTCCTTGCGGAGACGCTTCATCCAGCGGTCCGCACTGATCGCGTGGAGGTCTCTCGACTGTTCGAGATCTTCAACGGTCACTTGCGCCCCGACGGTTTGGAACTGTTTCAAGAGTCGGTCATCTCGGGCCGTCCGGTGTTCAGCTGGCGACCGGTCGCACCGCCGACGGTCAGCCTCGAACAGATCAGAGCGGCGATTGCTGATGCGATCTACCCACTCAAGTCGTACGAGGTCGAAGAGTTCTGTACCACCGTGGCAGGCCTGCCTCCGTCAACGGGTGACGACGATGATCCTCACAGCAGCAAACGCGGCTACGTGCGACGGCGGCTAACGACCAAGTCTCAAGGCGAGCTGCTCGACATCGCAGAGCGTGTCCTGGCCAGGCTTGACGACGCCGCCCTCCGTTCCATCGTCGACTCGATTAGGGCCGGTGGGGAAAGGTCACGCTTGGGTTCGCCAAAGAACCTGGTGTTCGCCTCGATCGGCCCGAAGCACAAGATCGTGCTCAGCGACGCGATCGACAACGACATGAGGATCGTCGAGAACGATGAATTTCATTTGTCGTACAGCGAACCGGTTGGCGACTCCGGTCTGACGTGGCGACAGCTGGTCGCGTGGTGGCCACACAACCACGGAGACGACGAACGGACACGCGCGCTCGCCCTGCACGCACGCCTGTGGCAAAGCCTCGATCCCGGCCCCGAACAGTTGATCTTGCAGACCTACGCCAAGCTCTACAAGAGGTTCGGCTTCGACATACCAGCGTTGCTGCCGCAGGTGTATCTCCACTATGACCCGTACTCTCGTCGGAGCGGAGCCAAGCCGCCCCTCGCTCGCCAACGGATGGACTTCTTGCTGCTTGTCCCGTTGCGACGTCGCGTGGTTATCGAGCTCGATGGGCAGCAGCACTACTCGGCGCCGAATGGTCAGGCTTCGCCCCAGATGTACGGCGAGATGATGCGCGAGGACCGCCGGCTCCGGCTCTCCGGGTATGAGCTCTATCGCTTCGGCGGCCACGAACTTCACAACCCCACCGTTGGTGAAACGCTACTTCACGACTTCTTCGTCGAGCTCCTTCGCAACTGCGATGTGACTCTCGACGGCTGACAGGCCGCTGCCGGCACGGGGATCGTAAACCGGAGTGCGTCGTAGGCGCGCCGCTGCGCTTGTAAGCGCTTCAATGTCACAGATCTCGGATTTCAGAGGCATGTGTATGTGTGAGATCACTACGCAGCCTTCGCCGACCACTCGACGAGCCGACGTTGCGCTCTGCTCGCTGCCTTGCGTTCGAGTGCAGAAGCGGTGCCTGGCTCCTCGCTGAACCGGGTTCGGAGCAGTGTGTCCCAAGCGCGCTTCTGGAGCAGCCCTCTCCGCACGGCGAGGACCACTTCATCGAGGTTGATGATGGCGAGGATGTGAGCGATCACTGAAAACTGACATTCACGATCATTGAAAACCGACGTGGGTGT